>CANFGA010000022.1 GCA_947446335.1 Oxalobacteraceae bacterium
AGGACTGTAGGAACGCCCCCTTTTATTATGTGCGGCATGATGATGCACTCGCGGGGGCATCCCAGGCTAGGTGCTGCTCCCGCAACATAAATTTCGGGACAACATAACCAGCGAAATGTTATGCATAACATTACGCTGGCTACGACAAGGTGTTTGCCGATGGCAATGTGCGCGAAGCGGCATGCATGGCGCACGCCCGGCGAAAGATTCATGATCTGCATGTGCGCAAGGAAACCATTACCACGACCGAGGCGCTGCGCCGCATCGGCGAACTGTATGCGATTGAGGAGCAGATCCGCGGCAAGTTGCCGGACTGGCGCAAGCGCATACGACAGGAACAATCTCGCCCTCTGCTGGACGACTTCGAGCTCTGGCTGCGTACCCGACTGCTGACGCTGTCGACGCAATCTGACACGACCAAGGCGATCAATTACATGCTCAACCAGTGGCAGGCGCTGGTGTATTACTGCGAGGATGGCGTCGTCGAAATCGACAACAATATCGCCGAAAATGCGCTGCGTGGCGTTGCCCTGGGCCGCAAGAACTTCATGTTTCTCGGCTCCGACAGCGGCGGCGAACGGGCCGCCGCCATGTACTCGCTGATCGTCAGCGCCAAGCTCAACGGCATTGATCCGAAAGCTTACTTGCGTTACGTGCTGACCCATATCGCCGACCATCAAATCAATCGCATCGACGAACTGTTGCCCTGGAATGTCGCGGGTCAGTTGAAGAAAAACACGGACTAAATCGACTGCACTATCGCAGTGCTCATGTCAACGACGGTGCAGGCGTCACGCTTACATCTTATAAGCCGATCGCAGTTTCTATTTCAGCAAATGTATGACCTGTTTCCGGAGGGGCAGGCACCAGACCAAGTTGGTGTGCAATCTGTGTTGAAGAAAAAATACCGACCACCATCTGGCGTGCGCCGTTAGTATCATCAACCACCAAGGCATGCTGTCGGCGTGAGCGCTTCAAGGTCTCGAGTACATCGCCAACCTTCGAGTTCAATACGATTTTCAAATCGGTTACCTCCAATCGACCCGAGGGCGTCATGACATCACCCACCTGGATTTCCGCATGCCGGGCTCCCCGTTGATGCGTGAGTTGCATCGATTTTTCGCCAAGAATATCGGTGGAGGTGACGATCCCGATGACATGGCGACGCTCATCGACGACGATCAATGTGCGCACACCATGTGCGATCATTTTTTGATTCGCATCATCAATCAAGGTATCGGAGGCAACCGTCACGGTGGAGATCCTGCGCAGATCGGTCATGACGTCGACGGCTGGTGAATTGGCATTGACATGTAGGGGCATGCTCTCATCGGGCAAATGATAAGTAGTCTCGGCTTTAAGCGTCGAGTGTGGCAATGTTCGGTAAGTTTGACTTTCCATATAGTTATCATTTGGCAAAAAATCGGTAGATCGGAACCTCCGAACTGCGGCAGATGGTCTTCCTGCAATTCGAAGGTTATTTTTTTCAGCAGCATAAAAAGCGGTTTCAAGTACCAAGCGCAACACTGGGCGAACAGGTTCTTGAAAAATCAGACGTTGATGCCGAACGAGCGCGCGAGCGGCCCCAGTCCTCCCTTGAAGCCCTGGCCGATGGCCCTGAACTTCCACTCACCCGAATAGCGGTAGATCTCGCCAAAGATCATCGCCGTTTCGACCGAACCATCTTCGGACAGGTCGTAGCGCGCGATTTCCTTTTCGCCCTCGGCATTGAGGCAGCGGATGAACGCTTGCCCGACCATGCCGAAATTCTGGCGCCGCGATTCGGCCTCGTGGATCGTGACGCCGATGCTGATGCGCTCAATCCCTGTCGGTACTTTTTCCAGGTCGATGATGATGCGCTCGTCGTCGCCTTCACCTTCGCCGGTCTGGTTGTCGCCGGTATGCAGCACCGAACCATCGCTCGATTTCAGGTTATTGTAGAAAATGAAGTCGGCGTCGGAGCGCACCTTGCCGTCGGCCTTCAGCAGAAATGCACTGCCATCAAGATCGAACGTGGCACCTTCAGTCGAGCGCGGCTCCCATCCGAGGCCGATCACGATTTTCTTCAGGTTAGGAGTTTCCTTGCTCAGATTGACATTGCCGCCTTTTTGCAAACTGATTGCCATGGTGATCGTTCCTTTTGTGAGTGATGAGTATTACGTGGGTGAAATCGACGACGGGCACCGACATGAATTCCAATGAACAGGAGCCTGGACAGATCATTGATGTCGGCGCAGATGCTCGTTCCATGCGGCAGTGCGCCCCTCGATGTAATCGTGAATCGCGCCGCTGGTGGCCAATGAAGGTGGCGTGTGCTTGAATTGGGCGTGCTCGTCTGGCAAGGGTAATTGCGCCACGCGCATAGCGTGTATCTTTTCAAGTTCCGACGGTAGCGACTGATCTGGATGGTCCATCTGCGCCACCGGCACGTGCACGCCCTGCAAGGCATTGTCGGTGCGAGGCACAGCCAGTGTCAGCACATCGCCCAGGTCCGGTGCGTTTTTGTCACGGTTGGTCAAAGGTTGGAGGTTCCAGCGCAACCCGATCGTTTTCAGCACCGAGGTATGGTCCACGACGCCGTGTGCTGGACGAAAGACTGTCCCGGCCTTGATCCTCGGTGAAATGAGCAAGGCCGGTATCCGCACGCCGTAGCGTTTGAAATCGAATCCATCAAACTCACCGATCAGCGCGTCCGGTGGCGTGGCTGTGTCAGGCGGGGCGACGTGATCATAATTGCCGCCATGTTCGTCATAAGTGATGATCAGCAGCGTGTCGTTCCAGCCAGGACTGGCCAGCAATTGATGGTAGAGATCGTACAAAAGCTGTTCGCCAAGCGCAACATTGTAATTGGGGTGCTGGCTGTTTCCGCCTGCGCCAAAACTGGGCTCGAGGAACGTATAGGCCGGCAGCGTACCAGCAGCGGCGCGTTTCGTGAAATCGGAGAAATGGCCAAAATGACCGGGATCGGCATTGATGGTGTCGGTAAAATCCATCCTCGTCAGCGGCGCTCCGTTGTAGCCATAGATGGCCCAGTCGATCTTGCTCGCCGACAGATGGCCAAAGATGCTCGGGCAAGTAAATGATTTGACATGATTGTCCAGTCGCCCCTGCGATGTGCCGGCAGCAGCGAAAGCGCGATTGGGAATCGTTTGAGTGGGAACCGAGGCGAACCACCTGTCGCATACCGCATAGGCGCGCGCCAGGGCCGACATGACAGGCAGGGTTTCCGGCGCGTACATGCCCATGATCTCTGCCGAGATGGTATCGGGCAAGGTATCCGGATAATGTTTGGCACGGTCCGCCGCGATCGCGTCCTTGAAGTTCGCAACGAAGCCTTTATTGGTCGGTTTCGTGCCCGGTTTCGGGTGCTGGGTACCAAATAACTGGGTGTTGGTGTTGTAAAAACCTTCTCCAGGATCCGCACCAGGCATCAAATAGGCGTGATGACTGTTGCTCTCGATTTTGTAAACAAAGATATCGCGACCAGTACCGTCCGGATTGGACTCCGTCCCCGTCAAACCGTCGTATTGCTGTCCGCTCGGCGATAGATTGTTGGCATCGGCGTACAAAAATCCAAGCATCTGGTCGAAAGAACGGTTCTCCAGCATGAGCTGGACAATATGTTTAATTTCGCCTAACTGATTTCCCGACACGCTATTCTCCTTCATATTTTATAGACGGTGGTCACATGAAATGGCTGCAGTAGTCGTCACCACTTTCTTTGCCAGGAAGGTTGTCACAATGATCGATCGAGGATTTTTCAAAAAACAGACTACCAATCAGGATGTTATAAGAAAGCGTGCATTGGGATCCGACGCAGCGGCACAAAACATGTCTGCAGGACGTTCTTTTGACGCATTGCTATGCCTGAGGAACCCCTGTATGCCGGAAACGACCCGACTGGCTCCGTGCCTGTAGCGGCACACCCTCAGCCCGTCATTTGCCACCGCGATGCGTGACCAATTGACGGAACTTGAAGGCGACCATCAGCGGCAAAAGAACAACCCAGTTCGTGGCAACGTTCCCGGCACCGTCAGCGCAGGGGCTTAGCCGCCACTACGCCTTCGTCCTTGATCAACTGGGCACGATCTGCTTTATCCTGCGTGCGGTCGGCTGTCAGCGTCGCCTTGTCGGTCGCGACCGCCGCCGTATTGCCAGCCGTGCGATCCGTACGTAGTTGCGTCCTGTCGGTCGACAACTTGGAGTAGTCTGTCTTCAGCGTCGCCTTGTCGGCTTGTACCGCAGGGTCGCTCGATATGGCGGTATGAAGCGCCGTTCTATCGGATTGCAAGGTCGCAGCATCCGTACTCAACTTGGTTTTGTCAGCCGCCACAGCATCTGCGTTGGATGCCTTCTTGTCGGTGCGTAATTGGGTCACATCCGATCTGATCGTTGCACGATCGACCGCAATGGTTGGGTTGAGTGTCGCCACATGACCTTGGCCGTGGCGCTCGCCAGCGTATGCACCCGATGCCAGTATCGAACAAACCAATATTGAAACAAAAATACCAACTTTCATCGCAATCTCCTGATAGGTGAGTAGAAATCTGAGCGGTACCACGAAGCCTGCAGGGCCAAGTTTGATATACCGTATGCCATCTGACTCCATCGCGGTACCTTGGTCAAATCGAGATTCAATCTGTTACACATTCTGACAATATAGAAACAAAGACATTGATTGAACGGTTATTTTTAGAAACTTTTTTTTCGATGCCATGGCGCGCATCATGGTCGCGCCCATCGGTGCCGATGTCGTTGTCGTTGTCGGGATTGAGGATGAACGAAGAAAGTCAGCCTGAAAATCGGACAGAAACAGATTTTCAGGCTGACGGTGGGTTTCAATATGAAGAGTTCGACTGAACGCCGATAAAAATTGAGAATATTGATGCCTTTTTCAACACATTTTCAGGGTTTTTTTGCGAGATGAGCTTTGATTTGATGGTGTAATTTTTCACCATCGACAATTGCATTGAACTCATGTGGAAGATCGATCTCATGAGCCGTCTCGCCATGGCCCGCTATCAATCCGCCACTAAGTGCGCCAGGTTGGATACTTGTGTGTACCGGCGTCACGCCAACGATTGTTCCATCGGCTTTGGTGATAATGGTGACCTTCATGTCAGACCTCCGCCGTGCAGATTGTAATAGCACCAATTGGGACCATCGTTCCTGAATGTCACGAAGTAGGTGATATGCCCGTCCGTTTCCATTCTTTCACCCTGCTGGGTCGCCCACATCAAAGCCCCAGGGGTTTTGACATCTGCAGTTGCGTATTGAGCCCCCCGATTATCGCCCCAACTGTATGACCAAGTTTGGGTTGCGCCTGGCGCAATCCAAGTTGGTGTCAAAGCATTGTTGAATGCCATTTCATTTTCTCCATGACGTTTAGCGCCCAGTAGATCTAACAGGATGGCCAATGTATCTATCAAGCAACTCCTGACTGGCGCTTTCATCAGGCTTGGCACGATATCCATCGTGTAAGTAAAACGCAAACCATGTGCGACAACGTTGATCTCTGTCACACCTTCTTAAATACTCAATTTCAATATGCATGGTTGTCGCATATGTTATCTATTTTTTAAAGAAAACCTGGTTCGATATCATACGCAAGACAGACATCATCCATTATGATATGACGCGAATTGTCCAAAAATCGGAGGCAAGGTTAGCATCTGCCAAGTAAGCGTAAGGCATGGTGCAATAGCCTTGCATACCCCATTTATCACCCCATGAATTCCGTATAATGAAACACTGCTTCGAGTCGTCATAACCAACTGCGACGTCGCAGTGTCCTCCCATCAGCTTTTCCCCCGATGCAGGCATCGGAACGATTCCACTGTGTGCCACTTGCTGGCTTTCGAAGCTTTCATAGACGGTAAATCCAAATACGAACGGATAGCCGGAAGCGAGGCAGCCCTTGAGTTGATTGAGGTTTTGAAGTACCTTTTGATACAGGACCGCCTTATATTTCAGTGCATTCGAGTAACAGATCTGCGTAGGTTTGGTGGAAAATTTTGTAATATCATAAGGCCATTCGCTTTCAGGGCAATCGCCTTGCTGACCAACACTTTTGATTCCATCGCGAATCATCGCCCCGCTATCAGAATAGACCGTATGCTCCATCACACGTTCGTTATAGTAGATGAACAGACGGGACGGTATGAAGTCCGGCATCAGGTTCTGTTTTCGACGTTCAAATTGAATCGCTGCTGCGATTCCGTTTCCTGTGCAACTTCCAAGTTGGCCTTGGTCGTAAACAGGAGGGCATTGGCTCCGAAGGTCAACCATCGGAGGTAGTGCTACCAGGTTTGCGATGGGGGCTGCATAGAGATGGTCGCGATGATCCGGTATATCACGAACCCAGCCATAGCGTTTAACAGTGTAAGCCATTGCAATTCCTTTTCAGTTGAGCATTATGTGCTGTTCAAGAAAATCTACCCGGAATGCACTATGGATAAATTCTAACGTCAATATGACAAGCAATCGATTGCCAGTATACCAACTTCAGAGGCGGATAAATCAGTGCTTCGCATTCTTGCGCTTGACCATTGACTTTAGTTTCCAGAAGCAATCAGAGTTTGATTTTTGTCAGATAAAATCAAAAATCAGTGATGGTTCCGCAAGTCACTATTCTGGCTCCGGCGAAGAATCAACCAAGTCCGATACGCTGCGCATTCCAGAGTCCGCAGCGTCTCAATCTCATCTTCATCACATCGTCGTCCGGCCACCTACTTGGCGCACCAAAAAATCGGCTTTTTTATCAAAAAATTCCAGTTCTGGCACGCCAGACGAGAAGAAGTTGCGCGGCCTTGCGCGGCCGAGCCTACGCAGTCTGAGAGCGCCGAGAGTGCCTTGAACGAATTACTATTTGCATCAATGGCCTGGCCTACGGTGGCGTTCAGTATGAAGCCAAGATGTTACCTGTGAGGTATTCGGCCTACCTAACAGGCAGGCGACGTCAGAAACACAACACCCTCAAAAGTTCCGCAGTGCTGGCATGTCTGAATAGTTAAATTATCATTACTTTTGATCGATGTCATGTAATTCAGAGCATGCGTATAGCAAGCTTACAGAAGAAATTGTATGGTTTTGTTCAGTCCATAAAATATCAACCGATACCGACTTGTAATTTCGAAATGATGTCCTCCGTCTTGGATGAGATCACTCAAATAGCCAATTTTAAGTAATGAGATTTATGATCAACACTATTCTTTGCAAACGCAGCATGACGTGCTTATCTTCGATGGCATCAATGTTGCTGGTCTTAACTAGCATAGTAACCCCTACCGCATCGGCGCAGCATCATCCTCATGGCGGCACAGGCCAATGGCATGGCGATATGGGACGCTTCCATGAACATGACTGGCAAGTCTGGCATGGCGGGCATTGGACCCGTGGCAATCACGATGGACGATTAGGCTGGTGGTGGGTCGTCGGCCCCTCGTGGTATTTTTATACGGCACCGGTCTATCCTTATCCCAGCCCTTGGGAGCCGGCGGAAATCATCGGTACACCAATGACGGTGACGCCACCGATGCCACCTGCACAGTTCTGGTATTACTGCGATGCTTCAAAAAATTATTACCCGTATGTTTCCCAATGCCCCGGCGGCTGGAAACCCATGACGGCGGCTCCGAGCTCCAATGGGACTGCTCCTATGCCGCAGGTGCCATGATGGACGGTACTCATCTCTCCAGGCCAGGCATCGGACACGGCATGCAGCGACACGCAGTGTGTACCGCTCTCGGCATGGCACTTCTATTGTCCGGGTGCATGCAAATGCCCGTCGGGCCATCTGTCGCAGTCATGCCCTCCCCCTACAAGCCATTCGACATTTTTGTTCAGGACGACCAACTCTGCCGGGATTGGGCAAGCCATTCGATAGGGATGCCAGGGCGCGATGGCGCAGCCGATCAGATGCTGGCATCGACATTGACCGGCACCGCCATCGGCACCATTGCCGGCGCAATGGCGGGCGGCGATCGCGGGGTGGGTACCGGAGCGGCGATCGGCACGCTATTCGGTGCCAGCGTCGGGGCCAACCAGAGCGGGGCCATTGCATGGAACGCGCAGCACCGTTATGACGCCGCTTACCAGCAATGCATGTATGCCAAGGGCAACGTGGTTAGAGGCTATTACGGTCCGATGGCGCCGCCTCCACCGGCCGAGCGGCGCTAGCGCCTGAAATAGCGGATGCGTTGTCAGTGCCGGGATGGGATCGCTGCGCCAGAGCGCGATACCAGATCATGTTGGTGCTCGCGTTTGAGTGCGGCAGGGCTGGCCACGATAGTGGACGCGCACCACGCATCAAAGAATGCAGTCGCGTTGCCTCAACCCAAAAGCAGAAGCAAGGCTCAATGCGCCGGTGGTCAATGCCATCTTGAACCCGGTCAGGTGTTCGTCGGCACTGGAGAACACTGAACAGCACTGATCGTGGTCCGCTCCGGGGCTTCGGAACACTCAGTTCATTGGGCACCCGGACATTCATACCGATTAAAACGCATGGGCTTGGACAGCATCGATGATGAAAAATGAGGCGATCGTTGCCACCGGCCTGAGCAAATGGTTTGGCGAAGGGGGCGCCAGAATGACGGCAGTCAATGGCGTCGAATTTGTCGCCCATTTTGGCGAAATCCTGTTCATCGTCGGTCCATCCGGCAGCGGCAAGACGACACTGCTGAGCATGATTTCCGGCATCTTACGCCCCGATGCCGGGACCGTGCTGGTCAACGGCGCTGACATCTGGAAGTTGAGCAACGACCAGTTGGCCGATTTCCGGCTCAATACGGTCGGCTTCGTGTTCCAGGACTACCATCTGTTTCCGCGTTTGACTACGTCCGAAAACGTCGCGATTCCGTTGATCCTGAAGCGGCGCAACTGGAACGCATCGATCGCCGAGGCCAGGAAATATCTCGCCATCGTCGGCCTTGAAGGGCGCAGCGAAATCTTGCCAGTGAAGTTATCGGGCGGCGAACAGCAACGTGTGGCGATCGCGCGTGCGATCGTCAGCAGCCCGCAAATCCTGATTCTCGATGAGCCGACGGCGTCCCTCGATGGCGATACCGGAAGGATGATCATCGCCTTCGTGAAGGAAAAAATACTCAATGAACAGCGCTGCATCGTGATCGTCACCCATGACGCACGCATCAATGAATATGCCGACCGGATCATCCATATGGAAGATGGCCGCATCACCGCACTGGATACGGGGACACAATGAGAAACAAGATCATCGCTGCCCTCTCCATCCTCGGCATCCTCGCCGGACTGATCAGTGCGTATGTCTTCGGTTTCGAGAGAAAAGCGCAGCCGCCGGTATTTGCACCGGTCAGCAGCCCTTACAGCACGGCAATCTACGCCAATGGAATCATCGAAAGCGAACAGACGGGTGGTTCGAACATCAACATCTACCCTGAAGTGCCGGGCTTGATTACACACGTGCTGGTGCATGAAGGCCAGCAGGTAAAAGCCGGCACCACGCTGCTACGCATCGACGATTCTGTGCAGAAAGAAAGCACCGAACAGTTGCGCCTGCAGTCCGAAGCGGCGCTGAACCTGCTCAATGAACTGAAGGCGCAGCCGAGAAAGGAAGTTCTGGCAGTTGCGAAGGCGCAGGTAGTGCAAGCGGAATCGACTCTGAAGGCGGTCAGCGACCAGTATGCAAAACGCCGAGCATCGTACGACATCGACCCGAAATCGATCAGCAAGGATGTGCTCGATACTGCACAAAATGCACTCGATCAGGCGGCAAGCAGCCGGGAAGTCGCCGCCCGGCAATATGATCTGAGCAAGGCTGGCGCCTGGCGTTACGACATCATCAACCAGGAAAAGCAATATGCAGCGCTCGATCGGGCGTTCAAGGCGGCCAATGCGCTGTTGCTCAAACATGCGATCAAGGCGCAGGTCGACGGCGTCGTGCTGGCCATCAATGCCACTGCTGGCAGTTATGTGTCGTCGCAGGGAGCTTACGATGCCTATACGCAGGCAGTGCTGCCGCTGGTGATCATGAGCGCGCCGCAGGACACCATGGCGGTACGCTGTTATGTCGACGAGATACTCGTTTCGCGTCTGCCTGCCCCCGAACACATGCGCGCGCAATTGTCGATCCGCGGCACCGATACCAAGGTGGCGCTGGAATTCGTTCGGGTGCAACCCTATGTTTCACCCAAAATCCAGCTGTCGAATCAACGCCAGGAAAGAGTGGATCTGCGGGTGCTTCCGGTCATTTTCAGATTTCAGAAAAAAGACCTTGCCACCATTTATCCGGGCCAACTGGTGGATGTTTTCATAGGACAGAAATAATGTCCGCGCCCGCTTTTGCAACAGACAACCCGCCGGCAAGTGGCGATCGCGCATCGCCAGTGTTGCATGCCGCCTGCCTTTGTGCGGTCATCTCGGCGATGCTCAGCGCCTGCGCGGTGGGTCCCGACTTCGTGCGCCCCGCAGCTCCCGATGTGACGCAGTACACCACCGATCAGGTAATTGAAACTGTCGCCGCCGATGGTCAAACGCAGCGCTTCAGCAGCGGCGCCGCAATGGCAGCCAACTGGTGGCGGCTGTTCAATTCAACGCAACTCGATGCCATGTTGGAACAGGCTGTCGCCAACAATGCGACGCTCCAGGCTGCAGAGGCGCGCTTGCGCCAGAGTCAGGACATACTGCGTGCCGGTCATGGCGTGTTTTTTCCGCAGATTGGCGCGCAACTGGGAGCGTCACGGGAGCGCAACGCGCCAGCCCAGCAAGGCTTGCAGACACAAGGAACCATCTTCAATCTGGTGACATTGAGCGGCACGATCAACTATGCGCTCGACGTGTTTGGCGGAGAGCGGCGCGCGATCGAGGGCATGCAGGCACAATCGGACTACCAACGCCATCAGAGTCAGGCGGCTTTTCTAGCCTTGTCGGCCAATGTGGTCAACACTGCCATCGCGCGCGCAGGTTATGGCGCGCAACTGCGCGCCACCAGAGAACTCATCGCGCTTGAAGATCAGCAGCTTCAGGCCATCGAAGTGCAGGTCCGCGCAGGTACGTCACCCTATGCGAACGTGTTGAGCCAGCGCGGGCTGATCGCCCGAAATGAGGCCACGCTGGCGCCGCTGGAGCAAAAATTCGACCAAAGTGCGCACTTGCTGGCAACGCTGCAAGGTGTGTTGCCATCGACGGCAAGCTTGCCTGACATCGACCTGAGCGCACTCACTTTGCCGCTCGATCTGCCGCTCAGCCTGCCGTCGGATCTGGTGCGCCAGCGTCCCGACATCCTGTCGGCCGAGGCGCAGATGCACGCCGCCAGCGCCGACATCGGTGTGGCGACTGCCGCCATGTTTCCCAGTTTCAAATTGAGCGGTTCCTACGGCGCCGTCGGTTCCAGCATCGCGACCATGTCCAAAGGCAGCGACAAGTTCTGGAACATCGGCCCGTCAGTGGCGATCCCGATTTTTAGTGGCGGAAGTTCATGGTTTGGACGCCGAGCAGCGATTGATGCGCATCAGGCAGCGCAGGCGACCTACCGGCAAACCGTCGTGAGCGCATTTGCTCAGGTGGCCGACGCCTTGACGGCACTCGAACATGATGCGCAGGCGCTGCAGGCGCAAGTTGATGCACAACGGGCCGCTGCCGAAGCATTGCAGCAACTGCAGGCCAATTATCGTGCAGGACTGGTTTCCTACGTGGATGTCTTGACGGCCGATGTCCAATTCCATGATGCAAGCATCGCCTGTTTGCAGGCAGTGGCGCTGCGGCTCCAGGATACGGTTGCCTTGTTCGTGGCGCTCGGCGGTGGCTGGTGGAATCAGCTAAATTCATCGGGTGACGGAGCCGGTGAGGAAAAGACGCGATGAAGTATGCCGGCATATTGCGCATCGGATTCAAGCTGCTGGTCAACGACAGGGCCAAATTCACCGCATTGCTGATCGGAATTACCTTCGCTGTCTTTCTGATGGTGCAAATGACCGCGATGTTTGCCGGCATACTGAACCGGGCCTATTCGACCGTGACCAATATCGGCGCACCGATGTGGATCATGGATCCTGCAGTCAATACGCCAACCACCTCCATTCCTCTGCCTGACTATCTGCTCGATGCGGTGCGCAGCATGGACGGCGTCAGTTATGCCGTGCCCTTGTTTGTCGGAAGCGCACAGGCCAGGCTCGTGAGCGGCACCTACCAATCCGTCAATGTCATCGGCCTGGACAACAACAGTCTGTTTGGCCGCCCCGAACTGCAGCAGGGAAATATTCAGGATATTTATGCCGACAATGCGTTTCTGGTCGTCAAGGATGCTGAATTCTCGAAGCTGGAAAACCCGAAAATCGGAACCTCGTTCGAACTCAATGACCACCGCGCCGTCATTGTCGGCGTGGCCCGTGTCACCTCGAATGGGCTCAATGGCATACCGACGCTGTACACAACCTATAGTCGCGCAATTGAGTATCTTCCGACGACGCGCTTCACCATCTCCTACGTCCTGCTGCAAGCGAAAAACGACGCAGCCATCGCTGGCATCAAGCAGCAAGTGGCCAGGCTGGGCTATCTGGCGCTGACCAGGAATGAATTCAACGCCCGCACCGCCGATTACTATACTTACAAGACCGGCATCGGCACGAACATCCTCTTGATGACCGTCATCAGTTTCATCGTCGGATTATCGATTTCGGGCCAGACTTTCTACACCTTCATCCTGGAAAACCTGGACAAATTTGGCGCGCTCAAGGCCATCGGCGTCAAGGCACACGAACTGGTCTACATGATCCTGTTCATGGCGACCTTCACAGCGCTGACCGGATATGGCCTCGGGATTGGCCTGGTGACGCTGATGATCACGATCGCCCGCTACAGGCTGCCCGGTTATGCCGCGATGATCACGTTCTGGAACCTGGAACTGGCCTTCGGGATGGTCGTGCTGATCGCCGGGATTTCCAGTTATCTCGCGGTACGCAAGGTGCTTAAAATAGAGCCCTTCGACATATTTAGAGGATAGCTGTTCTTGTAACAATATATTCAACAGTCGGGACATAGGACGCGATCGCACGAGACTAAACACTTAAAAACCCAGAGCTGCTCATCGTAGACTACCGCCCACATGGCGTATAGCCAGCATGTCGGCTGGTAAAGTGTGCGCGAATACCGATATTTAACTTTGTCTACGCACAAGCTCGCCGTCGCGAAGCAGTGGCCCCCAAACGCGAATGGTGTCTCATGTTTTAGCTGTATATTTGTGGAATTCTGCAACGGTACTGCACGCAAGGACGTTCCTGATGGGGTTTGAATTTTCTGACGAGAACACGCTGGAATTAATGGCGACGGACGTCTTTTTTTGTGTCACCGCGCTGGCCAAGAATGTGGGTGGCTATCTGTCGTGGCTAGAAATATGCCTGCGACCCGGCGACAGTTACCCTAGCCGGTAATATACGCAGGCTGCTCAACGAAGCGTGGGAGTGACTGGTCGCCACCGTCAATGGCGGCTTGTGCCATGCGGCTCCAGCGCATTAGCGACCACATATGCGCCGGGGAGTTCCACTGTGAATGGGGCGGCGATGGCGAACTGAGCGCGTCGACATAGCATTGCATGCGGTCGATGACAACGCCGGTCCGGGTCAATGTATATCCGGTCACTGCAACACGCCCGCAGCGTCTTCATGTCAAGACATTATGGGGATAATGTCATATTTTTAGTATCGAATGAATTACTGATAGCAACTAAAAAGCAAAATTAAACCACAAACTGCGCAATGCCATCCTTAAATGACCAGTCTATATCATGGTTCTCGCTAATCGTGATCATTACGTTCTCAGGCTTGATGCCTGGATTTTGTGCTAAGTTGAGTACCACTTGCTGATAAAAAGCCTGTTTAGCCTTGTTAGAGCGCCCTGCGCGCATAACCAAGTGCATCATGATGCGATCTTCACTGCTGTTTTGCAGTTGCAGACAGTCGGCATCGAGCTGGTGAATAATCTGGTAACGATCATCAGCCGGAAAGTCCATGGTTGCAATGACCGCAGAATTTACGCTATTGGCTACGGCGTTGATGTACTGTGGGCTTTTGCCCTTGAGTATAGATATGGTGACGAATGGCATAATTTTCTCCTGATGTGAAAGCGCTCGAAGCGCGTTATAGCGAGCCGGTCAGAACTGCCGTGTTTTCTTAAACCGGCTATGCAACCGCGTACCGCTCAACGGCAACCTGATCGATACGCACGAATATGATCGGTGCCGTTTGCGCTGGTTACTTGTTGACGTGATACCTACGATCGCCCTGGAAAACTGAATTTCAGGGCCAGCTCAATAAATAATTCTACAGATTGTTAAGGCTACCTCTCGTTTTCCGGGAAGTCAGCGCCCAGCGTAGTCGCTTCCCAGGTATCGAAATCGTGGCGCATGAAATCGAGTTTTTTATGCGCCAGTTCCAGTGCTGCCGCGCCCAGCAACAGTCGCAGCGGCGGGGTGTCCGACAACGCGGTATCGATGATCGCCTGGGCTGCACGCACCGGATCGCCAGCCTGGCTGCCGCTGCGTTCGGATGTCTGCTGGCGGCGCACGCCTGCCGTGTCGGCATAGTCATCGATCCGATCCGTTGATTGCTGGATCGACTGGCCTGCCCAGTTGGTGCGAAACGGGCCGGGTTCGACGATCAGTACATCGATGCCTAATGGTTTTACTTCCAGAGCCAGCGATTCCGATATCCCTTCGACTGCGTACTTGGTGCCATGGTAATAACCGGTGGCGCCAAAACTGGTAATGCCGCCTATCGACGAGACATTGACGATCAGGCCGCTGCGCTGCTTGCGCATGGCAGGCAGTACTGCCTTGGTCATGTCGATGAGGCCAAAGACGTTGGTGTCGAACATGGCGCGCACGGCGGCGTCTTCGCCCTCTTCAATGGCGGCCAGGTAACCGTAGCCAGCGTTATTGACGAGCACGTCGATACGGCTAAATTTACTGATGGTGTCGGCGACGGCGCTGTTGATCTGATCAGGTTTGGTCACATCCAGCGGCAGCACCAGTACCCGATCGCCCTGACCGGCGGCGATATCAGCGACTTTTTCCGGGTCTCGGGCGGTGACGACAGCACGCCAGCCGCGCGCTAATACCAGCTTGGCAAGTTCCCGACCAAAGCCGGTGGAGCAACCTGTAATCAGCCAGACGGGGTTTTCTCGGTTCATCATGTTCGGATTCCTTTATGTTTTACCACTGATTGAAATGATTGAGCGACCTGTCATCAGCCTTTGTATCTGAATTTCTAAAAAACAGTCGTTCTTCAAGAGCCGGTGACGATTTCCATTGATCGTCAATGACAGAGCGCAGGCGCAGTAATCGCTGTTGTCAGCATGCCGCTGCGCGAATGCGGCACTGACAGGCAATGATCGATGCCTGATGATCAGTGTGCTCCCGTCGCTTCTGCAGACGCCGTGCTTTTTCGCGGCTTTGTCATCCAGACCAGAGAGATCAAGCCCAGAAAGAGGATGGCCGACATCCAGAAAATATCAGCGGCTCCCATGGTGCTGGCCTGTACCGACAAGGTGCGCTCGATGACGGCCCAGGCGCCGGGTTCCGACAATCCCTGTGACGTCAGTGCATGCACCGCCTGGTTGAACGCCGGGTTGTACGGTCCGGTGTGTTCGGCCAGTTGCGCATGGTGTAGCGCGCTGCGCCGGTCCCACAGGGTCGTCGTGATCGAGGTCCCCATGCCGCCGAACATGATGCGCACGAAATTGGACAGGCCGGCCGCCGCCGGGATCTTGTCCG
>CANFGA010000023.1 GCA_947446335.1 Oxalobacteraceae bacterium
ATACGAGTTGCACCTGATCGTGTCGACCAGCGGGCGCTTGTTCGTCGGCGACCATATCGGCGAATTCTCGCCCGGCCACCTGGTGCTGACCGGGCCGCGCCTGCCGCACAACTGGATTTCGACCGATGTACCCGACGAAGGCGTCGTGCTGCGCGACATGATCTTGCAATTTGCACATGATCCGCTGGAGCAAGCCGCCGCATTGATACCGGAATTGCGCGAATTGCTGCCGCTGCTGGAGCGCTCGACCCATGGCATCGAATTCTTCGATGCCGGGGCCCAGGCCGAGGAGTATTTCTTGCGCATACGCGCCAGCCGGGGGGCGGAGCGCTTTTCCATTTTCTTGCAATTCATGTGCCAGTTGGCGCGCAGCAGCAATTACCGGCTGCTCTCGAGTGCAACGATGCGCTCGTTTGACGACGATGCGACGCTCGACAAGGTCAACGTCATGCTCAATTACATCACTGAACACTATCGCGAGCCGATCTCGGCGGAAGCGCTGGCCGAGCAGTTTTGCATGTCGCTGAGCAATTTCTCGCGCTTTTTCCGCAAGGCGACCGGCAACAATTTCACCGATTTCGTCAGCCGCCTGCGCATCAACAAGGCTTGCCAATTGCTGATGAACACCGATCAATACGTGGTCAATATCTGCTACGACGTCGGCTTCCAGAATGTCGCCAATTTCAACCGCCGCTTCCTGCAGGTCAAGGGCATCACGCCCAGCCAGTTCCGGTCGCAGGCCGATGGCAGGTTTGGCGTTGCTTAGCAGCCTGGCACCTTGCCCTGTGCCTACGCCTTGATCTTGTCCGCCGCATTTTCCAGTTCCAGCAATTGCTGAACCTGGTCGGCGTCGGTGCGCAATTTTCCCGCGATGACGGCAGCGAGATCGAGCCGGCGCAGCAGCCATGGGCTCAAATCCTGGTCGAACGGATCCGACAGTGCCGCCGGCACTGCTGCTGTCTGGCCAGCTGCTTCAATGGTTGGCGCTGCTTCACCCAGCGGCGGCGGCCCCTTCAGCAGCGTGGTCGCAATCGCATCGGCGGCGTACAGCAGCGGCGGGCGGATTTGCTCCGGTTGCAGCCGCTCGCGGCGCAGCAACAGCATCGTTTTCACTGCCGTCAACTGGCCCAGCAACTGGTAACTGTGCGCCAGCATGCGGCCCAGCGGGGCCAGCGGCGGGCGCACCGCGCGCGGTTCCGACAGCGATTGCTGGGTCGACTGCACCAGCGCCGACAAGCTGTCGTAGGCTTCGCGCCGGGCCAGGCGCCAAGCCAGTTCGGGTTCATTGTCGACCGCCTGCAATTGCCCTAGTCCGAGCGCCAGGCGCGCATGGCGGGCCTGCGCTTCCAGGGTGCGCTTCACCAGCGATGGAATCTGGCTGCGTTCCCACGATGGCAGCACGTAGCTGATGCCCCAGGCGATGGTGACGCCGATCAGCGTGTCGGCGATGCGCTCGATCGCGACAAATGTCGGGCTGGTGGCGCCCACCAGCAGGTGCGCCTGGACCAGGCCCAGCACGGTGGCCGCGACCGAAGTGACCAGATAGCGCCGGATCGCGAAGGCATGCGCGATACCCTGCGCCAGCGTCGCAATGGCCAGCAGCATCAGCGGCGATACATGGGCCGACAGCAGCGCGCCTGCCAGCAAGCAACCCATCAAGGTACCGGCCACGCGGCTGTTGCGCCGCTCGACCGTCTGGGCGAAGCTGCCGCGCAACACGACGACGATGGTCAGCAAGATCCAGTATTCGTGCGTGACCCACGGCAACACGAGTGCGATCCCGTAACCGGCGGCGATCGCCAGCGCAGCGCGTATCGCATGGCGCAGCGGCGGTGCGTCCCAGTGCCACAAGCCGGCGAAGGGCAGCCATGACCAGGTCGTCGGGCTGACGAACATTTGCCACGCGGCGCGCACTCTGGCCAGATCGGGATCGGCCTCGCCGCGCGCGAGCGCAACCATGCGCAGCGCGGTGTCGTTGGCGTGACCGATGCGTCCCGCCAGCGCACGCGCCAGCATCGCCGGCGATGGCGCGAAGCCTTGGCCGGGTGCTTCATCGGCAGCGTCCTTGTCCCATTGCAGCGCAGCCAGGCGCGGGCGCAAGCTGTCGAACAATGGCGGCCGGCGCCCGACCAGCAGCGCATCGGCCAGTTGCTCGATGTGATCGGTCAGCGCATCGAGCACTTCGCGCAGCGCGTTGAGCAAGGCGGCGTGGCCGGCGTGGGCCCGCAAAATATCGAGATCGAGCTCGCAGGCGAGCAAATGGTCGCGCATCTCCAGCACTTGCATCAGCATGCTGGCCAGGCGTTGGCGGCGCGCCGTGCGCGGCGATTCCAGCAAGATGTTGCGCGCCGCCTGCAACTGATCGGCCAGGCCGGCTTGCTGGCGCAGCAATTGGCCGATCAATGGCGCCGGGTTTGCTGCATCGGCGTCATCGGCGGCGGCTGCGGTCATCTGGCGCGCCTGGGTGCGCATCAACTGAGCCAGCGCCAGCAGCGTATCGGCCAGCATCTGCACCCGGTAGCGCCCGTTCAGCAGCGCATTGGCGCTGGTGGCATAGATCAGGTACAAGCCGACGCCGATGGCGGCATACAGGCTGGTGTTCCAGGCTGCTGCGAGAGAGCCTGCGGCCGGCACCGCCATCGAAAAAATCATCGCAAACATGATCGAAATCGAGATCGGTATCCCGCGCTTGCCCCAGGCCGCACCCAGAAAGGCGATGAAGGTGGCCACCACCAGCAGCATTCCCATGCGCAGCGGGTCGCCGTGCAGCAGCTGGATGCCCAGGAACAGCGGCAAGCCGATCAGCGCCCCGGGCAGCAATTGCGCGAACTTTCCGCGCTGCGGCGCCGGTTGGTCGGGTGGAATCACGATCACGACGCCCACTGCAGCGGCAGCGGCGGCGAACGAGCCTAGCCACAGATGCACGCCGCCCGAGATCAAGAGCATGCCGAAGGCGGCCGACAAGCCATTGGTCACGTAATAGCTCAGCGCCGTGCGCAAGACGGGGCGGATGCGGCGTTCAAAAAAGTCAGGTGTCGGCATGGCGGCGGCGCCATCGAGTGCGCCCTGGTTTTGTCGGAGCGACATTATCTCTTGAAATGGGCGCGCGTGCCGTGCCACACCGGGTGGGCTTGCCGGCAGCGTGCCAGCCATGACCGCCTCGGCGCGATATTTCTCATGGGAAAACACCGCAGATATTGTGGCCAGGCTGTTTTTTTTGGCGCGCGGCGTAAAATGAGCGCAAGCACAAATCGAGGATGGAACCATGCACAATCTGGAAAGCGCGGTCATTGCGCTGGCAGTACCCCAAGACATTTCTACCGAAGTGTTGATCGAAAAATATGCAAAAGGCAAGGAAACCAGCATCGCAGAAGTGCATGCGCGGGTAGCGCGGGCGCTGGCCGAGGTCGAACCGGCCAAGCAGCGCAAGCAACAGGGCGAGACTTTTCTGTGGGCGATGGAGCATGGCTTCATCCCGGCCGGGCGCGTTGCCAGCGCCGCCGGCGCAGGTCTGCAAAGCACGTTGATCAATTGCTTTGTGCAACCGGTCGGCGATTCGATCACGCAAACCGTCGACGGCAAGCCCGGCATCTATACCGCGCTGGCGCAGGCGGCCGAAACCATGCGCCGCGGCGGCGGCGTCGGCTACAATTTTTCCGCGATCCGGCCCAAGGGTGCGCTGGTCAAGGGCACCGGCAGCAGCGCCTCGGGGCCGATTTCGTACATGAACGTGTTCGACAAGTCGTGCGAGACGGTCGAATCGGCCGGCGCGCGGCGCGGCGCGCAGATGGCGGTGCTCGATGTCGACCATCCCGACTTGCTCGACTTCATCACGGCCAAGCAAGAGCGCGGCCAGCTCAACAATTTCAACATGTCGGTCGGCATCAGCGATGCCTTCATGCAAGCGGTCGAAGCCGGCACAACGTTCGACCTGGTCCATGTGGCCGAGCCGAATGCGCAAATCAAGGCCAAGGAAGGCGTGGTTCGCCCGCGCGCCGATGGCAAGTGGGTCTACCGGACCGTGCAGGCGCGCGAAGTATGGGACTTGATCATGCAAAGCACCTACGCCGCGGCCGAGCCGGGAGTGCTGTACATGGACCGGATCAACGCAGAAAACAATCTTGCCTATTGTGAAAAAATCGCCGCCACCAATCCCTGCGGCGAGCAGCCGCTGCCCGATTACGGCTGTTGCTGTCTGGGCAGCCTGAACCTGACGGCGTACGTGACGGACCCGTTCAAGGCCGCGGCCAGTTTCGATTTCGACTTGATGGCGCAAGTGACCAAGGTCGCGGTGCGGATGCTGGACAATGTCTTGATCGCCACGCTCTGGCCGTTGGCAGAGCAGGCGCAGGAAGCGGCCAACAAGCGCCGCCTCGGTCTCGGTTTCACCGGCCTGGGCGATGCCTTGATCATGCTCGGGGTGCGCTACGATAGCGAGGCCGGGCGCGAACTGGCAGCCAGGATCGCGTGCACGCTGCGCGATGCGGCCTATGCCAGTTCGGTCGATCTGGCCAAGGAGCGCGGCGCCTTCCCGCTGTTCGATGCCGAGCGCTACCTGGCGGGCGGTTTTGCTTCGCGCTTGCCCGAGGCACTCAAGGACCAGATCCGCGCGCACGGAATCCGCAACTCGCATCTGACCTCGATCGCGCCCACCGGCACCATTTCGCTCGCTTTTGCCGACAATGCGTCGAACGGCATCGAGCCGGCGTTTTCCTGGTTTTACGAGCGTTTGAAGCGCATGCCCGACGGCTCGAAGAAGGCGTACACGGTCGAAGACCATGCCTACCGGGTCTATCGCGCACTCGGGCACGACACCAGGAAGCTGCCGCCGGCATTCGTGTCGGCGCTCGAGATCGCGGCCATCGATCACATGCTGATGGTCGCTTGTGTGGCGCCGTATGTCGATGCGGCGATCTCGAAGACGGTCAACGTGCCGCAGGATTATCCGTACGCCGACTTCAAGAACCTGTACATGGAAGCCTGGCGCAAGGGCTTGAAAGGCATCACCACCTATCGCCCCAACAGCGTGCTCGGTGCGGTGCTGTCATTGCCAACGACTGCGACTGCGGCACCGGTTGCCGCCGCAATCGAGCCGGCGATGACGCTGTCGGAACAGGACAAACGGATGGTGCTGACCGAAGTGGCGCTGTCGCCGCCGCTGGCCTCGCTGCGCTGGCCATCGCGCCCGGGTCTGCCGGCCGGCGCATCGGGCTGGGTCAGCGACACCATTTCCAGCCCGCAAGGCGACTTTGCGGTGCTGGTCTCGGACCAGGGCGGTGTGCCATTTGAAGTATGGGTGCTCGGCGGACAACCGCCGCGCGGCCTGGACGCGATCGCCAAGACGCTCTCGGCCGACATGCGCGCCGACGACAAGGGCTGGCTGCGCAAGAAATTCTCGATCCTGGCGCATGCGTTTGGCGATCCGTTCACGATGCCGATGCCGCCCCATGGCACGCCGCTGCAAGTGCCCAGCGCGACCGCCGCGCTGGCGCGGCTGATCGAATGGCGCTACGGCGAACTGGGTGCGCTCGATGTCTCCGACTCGGGCGCCGATGAGCCGACCCCGGTCTTGAATGCGCTGTTCGCAGCCGAAGAGCCGCGCACCGGCACCGACGGCACGCTGGCCTGGGTCGCCGATATCCGCAATCCCTCGACCGGCGACGATTTCGTGCTGATGCTAAAAGAATTGCAAATGCCCGACGGCAGTCGGCGGCCCTACAGCATGTGGCTAACCGGCGGCCATCCGCGCGCGCTCGATGGCTTGTGCAAGTTGCTCAGCCTGGACATGCGCGTCATCGACCCGGCCTGGATCGGCATGAAGTTGCGCAAGCTCTTGAATTACGCCGAACCGCGCGGCGACTTCCTGGCGCGCGTGCCGGGCAGCGAAAAGCAAGCGAGCTATCCGTCCACGGTCGCCTATGTCGCGCAACTGGTGATCCACCGCTATGCGATGCTGGGGATCTTGACCAAGGAAGGCTTGCCGATCAATGCGATGGGCGTCGTGATGGCCGAACCGACCCACGCGGCGGTAGCCAGCGTGATTTTGGCCGGCAAACCGTGCGGCGAATGCGGCAACCGCAGCGTCATCAAGAAGGATGGCTGCGATTTCTGCACTGCTTGCGGCGCGATCGGCAGCTGCGGTTAGCTTGAGGGTTGACGCATAAGCTGCAATTTAGACCCCATAAGCTGCAACTTCTGCAGACATAATTATTATTGCAAGCGGGACCCTTTAAGCAAGGGTTCCGCTTTTTTTTAAAGTATTATGACAAAAATGTAAGCAGGCTTGTTAGTGGAATAGGGCAGTTCTTTCTGAAATTATTGCATGGAATATTCTCATGGAGTTGGCAAGAAAAAGATTTGGCAGCCTCGAGCGCGGCCGGATGCAAAAGCTGCTGATTCGAGAGTGGCGGGTCAAACTCGACGAGGAGCCGGCGCCCCATGGTGATTGACCATCCGACCTCCGCTCGCTTCATCGCCGCCTATATGGCCTTTCTCGGCACCCTGGTCAGCGACGGCGAAAAGCGCGGCAAGTCCTCCTCCGAATGGCTGGTCATGGGACGTGCTCGCTATGCTGCCGACCGCAGTCAACTTGAAACCTATCGCAGCGCCCATCCCGAGATGGATGCCGAGATGCTGGATGCCATCGCGGCCATGCAGATTGACCAGTGGGTCTATTTGAAAGACACGCGCAGCTATTTTGTGCTGCTGGCGAAAGACAGCAGCGTCGCCTATGCCGTGCTAGGCCTGACCGAGCGTTTGCGCGATGTGGCGCAGGGCGAAAGCGGCGTCGTGCTGCAGACGGGATTAATGCCGCTCAATGGCCGCTGGGTCTGCGATGGGTTGCTGAAAAATATGCTGTTGCTGGGACCAAACATGCGGCGCGACCTGACCGCAGCCTATCAAGCTCTGCGTGCGGATGGCCACTTCAGCCTTGGCCCCAAGTACAGTCATGGCTGACACAATACCCAGCTTGCAGCGCGAAGTTCAGCGCAAGTTGGGCCGCTGCATGCTTCGCTTGCAGCAGTACGAGCGGTCGATGAAGGGATGGGTGGCCAACATGGCAGTGGAAGGTCCGCCCGAGAAACTGCAAGCCATCCGCGACAAACAACTGCTCTGCGCCAACACCAAAACTCTCGGCACGTTGATTGGCATGTTTACCGGCAGCTATCTGAATGTGGCCGCACCGCAAGGGCAGCCGGCATCGGAAGATGCAGACGACAAGTTGCCCACTGAAGCCTGGATTCGCATCAATTTCAGTCTGTCCATGCCACCCGAGCACCACGCACAAACCAAGCAGGCACTGGCTGAGCTGGTGAACATGCGCAATGACCTTGCACACCATTTTCTGGAGCGTTTCGATCTGTGGGAGGAATCCGGCTGTCGCGCCGCCGATGCCCATCTGGAGGCCTGTTTCGAGCAGATTGACGGCCATTTACAGGACCTGACGGCCTGGAGCGAAAGTCTGAAGCAGGCCTGCGCCCTGATGCAGTCCAACATGCAATCACAGCAGTTTGAGGATGCTTTTGTGCATGGCATCGACCCGGACGGAACGGTGCACTGGCCCATCAGCACGGTTGTCGAATGTCTGCGCAATGCAGAGCAAGTCTGCGCGACTGATGGCTGGACGCTGCTCGATAGCGCTATTGCATTTATTCGCATCGACCATCCAGACCAGGCGCCGGCCAAATATGGATGCAAGAACTGGCGACAGGTTTTAAAAAAATCCGAACAATTTGAGGTTCGAAAAGATGTCAATTCGCTCGATGCCAGAGGCCAGATGTGGTACCGAAGCCGAGAGAGCGCATCGAAATAGCACGGCTCATGGCTTGTCAGACATGAGTTTCATTGTCTTGAACTCACTCACTCACTCACTTGCTTGCTTGCTCACTGCAGATGCGAGTTTGCCAGCGTTGATGTCTAACGGTATGCATGGGGTATGCATGAGATGCAAATTATCTACCCATGAGCGTCCCACCATGAGCCGGGACGCTCCGCCTTCAAGGCGGTCGTCCTGGGTCTGGCAATGATGGATATTGCCCAGATGCTGCGACGCGCACCTGTGTTGTCAACGATGCGGCAGAAAGAGTGCGGCCGGCAAATCAAGTGCTGCTCTGGTCGCCCAGGTGCTTGTGGTCGGACAGGTCCATCACCTTCTCGCCGTTCTTTTCCCATTGGGCGCGGTCGGCATCGCTTGCCATCGGCGAGAACAGGCCGGTGAGCGCGTAGAACATGCCGATCAAGGGCGCGGTCCAGCAGGCAAAGGCCAGCGGGATGTACAGCAGGTTTTGCAGGTTGCCTTCCATGATGCCCAGCCCCAGTGCGCTGATGACGAACGCACCGCCGGCGTTCCAGGGGATCAGCGGGCTCATCAACGTGCCCCCTTCCTCCACGGCGCGGCTCAGGTTGAGCGTCGAATAGCCCATTCCACGGTACAGCGGCGAGAACATGCGCCCGGGCAGTGCGATCGAGATGTACGGGTCGCCGGCCACCAGGTTGGTCGCGAACGAGGTGCCGATCGCCGAACACTGCACTGCGCCAAAACTTTTTACCCGCGACACGATGCTCTCGATGATGGCTTGAAGGCAGCCGGTGCGCTCGAGCGCGCCGCCAAAGCCCAGCGCGATCAGCATCAGCGAAATGGTCCACATCATCGACTGGATGCCGCCGGCATTGAGCAGCTTGTCGATGGAGACGAGCCCGGTGTCGATCTTGTAGCCCGACTGGGCGTAGGTGAAGACATCGTGCAATCCGACACCCTGGTAAAAGATCGCCACCAGCGCACCCGCCAGCACGCCGGAGAACAGCGCCGGCAACGGTGCAATGCGGCTCACCGCCAGCGTGATCACCAGCAAGGCCGGCAGCAACGGGATCCAGCCGAGTTGAAAGCGAGATGCCAGGCCTTCGGTGATCGAGTCGATCGCGCCGAACGAGGTTTGGGTCGGTTCGATGATGTAGTAGCCGGCGATCAAGTACGCCGTCAGCGCGATCAGCATCGCCGGGAGGGTGGTTGGCATCATGTTCTTGATGTGGTCGAAGACGTTCACGCCGGTGACCGCTGGCGCCAGATTGGTGGTGTCCGACAGCGGCGAGATCTTGTCGCCGAAAAACGAGCCCGAGACCACCGCGCCGGCGGTCCAGTACACCGGGATGCCGAATCCGGCGCCGATCCCCATCAGCGCCAGGCCGACGGTGCCCACCGTGCCCCAGCTGGTACCCAGCGACAACGAAACCACGGCGCACAGCCCCATCGCCGCAGCCAGGAATATCGACGGATTGAGCAATTTGAGGCCGTAGTAGATCAGCGTTGGCACCGTGCCCGAGGCGATCCAGACGCCGATGATCATGCCGACGACGATCAACACCGACAGCGATGGCAGCGAGACATGGATCACATGGAACACGCCTTCGCGGATATCCATCCATTTCATGCCCCGCAGCACGCCCAGCAGACTCGTGAAGGCCAGCCCGATGGCCAGCGGGATGTGCGGCGTGAAGTCGCCGTAATAAAATAGTTGCAATGCCAGCAACCCGAGTGTCACCAGCACAGGCAGCAGTGCCAGCGGCAAAGAAGGCAGGGGGTGTTGAGCGGATTTTTCGGACCCGTTTTTGTCTTCTGTATTCGACATGTCGATCTTTCGGTAAAAGTGGAGCGAAGCCGATCGAATGCCCGGCTCGGCAAAATCGGAGCGAGGATGGCGACCTCAGCCCCAATGCATCCGAGCAGTGATCAACGCTGCTTGTGTGGCTCTGCATGACCGGTGCTCAGCTCAGGCCCATGGGCAGGCACGCGCAAGTTGCAATCTGAGCTAATGGCTCTGATCGACTCATTTGATAGTGATTGCATGCAACATATTTTCAAGAGGGTGTTCTTATATCACAACGTCAGAGCTGGCTCCGTTCGTTAAGGCAGCGTGTCTGATTCTCAAATGACAACTGCGCAGCATCGATTCATTCACGAGTACATTGTGCGTTCTCAATGAAACTCTTGGAAACGGCGATGTCGCCCTGATGTAAATGAAAGACTATGTAAAGGAATATCATGACAACGACCACTGAAACCGCGATCCTTGCCGGCGGATGCTTTTGGGGCATGCAAGACTTGATCCGGCGCATGCCGGGGATGCTGTCCACGCGCGTTGGCTACACCGGTGGCGATGTAGCCAACGCCACCTATCGCAATCATGGCAGCCATGCCGAGGCAATTGAACTGACATTCGATCCGTCCAAGCTGAGCTACCGGCAGATTCTGGAGTTCTTCTTCCAGATCCACGATCCATCGACTCGGAATCGTCAGGGCAACGACATGGGCCCCGGCTATCGCTCCGCAATTTATTACACGAGTGAGGAGCAAAAGAAGGTGGCGCAAGAGACGGTGTTGGATGTCGATGCGTCGGGCATCTGGCCGGGCAAGGTGGTGACTGAACTGGAACCGGCTGGCGATTTCTGGCTGGCCGAGGTGGAGCACCAGGATTATCTGGAGCGCATTCCGAACGGCTACACCTGCCACTACGTGCGTCCAAACTGGACGCTGCCCGCCCGCCTTTGAGCTGTCGGCCTGAGGCGTCGCCGCACACTGCCGCTCGGGCTGCGTGCGACGCGGCGCCGGAACTGCTTCCGGCTCGGATCCTGGTTTGGACCGCGCGGCGATGCCGTGTCACATCTCGATCTTGCCGTGCTCGCCGGATTCGACTTCTGGCGTGGACCCGCCCAAAGCCGCTTTTGCCATTTTCAGCAGTCCGACCATCTGCTTGCTGTTCGAGTCCCAATATTCGACCGTATCCGGCACTACCTTGACCAGGACCAGGTGCGGGTCTTCCACGCCATTGGGAAACCATGCAGCGACCAGCGGATTCCACAGTGACTCGATCTTGGAACGTTCGACGATGCGTTCGGCGATGCCGCTGATCGACACGTAGACGCTATCTTGAGGTTCGGCAAAGCTGACGTTCACGTTTTGGTTGGCAGGAATATTTTCCCACAGGTCCGACACGGTGGACGTGAAGAACCACAGGCCACCATCGGCGTCGATGTCTTGAGTGGTCATCGGCTTGCTGACCATCTGGGCCTGCAAATTGATGTAGGTAAACATGGCGAAGCGGATCGGTTTGATTTTGGCCGACAGTTCGGCCACTTTGGTGCTGTGAGAAAGGTCGGGCATGGAGTTCCTTTTTTTGGTATTAATTTGGCAATTTCTACCTCATTGCAGACTGATCAGGATAAAGCCTTTTTGCCAGACCTTCCGTGCGGCCCCGAACACAAGCGGCGCTGCTGTGCACGCAGAGCAGCCATCATCGGGCAATGACACCGGCCAAACCATTGGTGCAAGGCGGCACTGTGCCGCTCTTGTCGCTACCAGACCATGGTTGCTCGATTCAGTTCGAGCCCGCTTCACGCAACTCCACCGCGCATTTGCCGCGCATCGCTTGCGTCATCGCCAGCCCTATCCTGGTCGCTTCTGTGGCATCGTGCAGCGTCAGCGACAAGCTGGCGTTGCCCAGCGCCGCGTCGACGAATTCCTGCGCCTCGATCAGAAAAGCATCGCTGAACCTGACGTAGAAATCGGGCGTGCATTCATTGCGGATGCCATGCTCATCGGCGATCTCGACCCGGTTCTTGCGTGGATTGGCGCCTATCGTCAGCCGGCCTTGTGTGCCGAACACTTCGGTCAGCGTTTCATGGCCATGCGCCATGGTGCGTGACGCCATGAAGCAAGCCATGTTGCCGTTGGAAAATTCCACGGTCGCTACGCCATTGTCGACATCGTCAAATTCGCGCAAACCCTGATGCACGGCGATGGTGCCACTGGCGTGGACCCGGGTGGCGACAGGATTGCCGAGCAGCCAACGCACCAGATCGATGTCATGCACGCTGCAGTCGAGGAAGATGCCGCCGCTGGTGGCGGCAAAACGCACGAAGAAGCCGCCCGGATCGTTCTGGTCGCAAGTTTGCGAGCGCACCATGAACGGTTTTCCTATCGATCCGTCTTGAATTTTCTGGAATGCATCGCGGTAGCTGGCATCGAAGCGGCGCACGAAGCCGATCATCACCTTCAGTTCCGGATGTCTGGCCGCTTCGGCTTCGACCCGCAGGCAATCATCGACATCGAGCGACAATGGCTTTTCGCAAAACACATGCTTGCCAGCTTGCAGCGCGGCGATGATCTGATCCGCGTGCAGCGAGGTCGGCGTGACCAGAAACACCGCATCCAGGCCCGGATGCGCCAGCAGTTCGGTGTAGCTGGCATAGCCATGTGTGACGCCCAGCGTGGTTCTGGCCCACGCCAGTTCGTCAGCCAGCGGGCTGCAGGCGGCGACCAGCGTCGCATTCGGTACCCGTTGCGCGAGATTGAGTGCATGGCGCTGCCCGAGTCGGCCCAGGCCGACGATGCCGACTCGCAAATTGGCGATGGTCATTGCGGCTCTTGCAGGTCGATGACGCGGTTTTCGCGCCAGGATGTGGCGGCCGCTTCGGCCAGTTCGAGCGCCTTCAGGCCGTCTTGCACCGTGGTGCGCAGTGGCTTGTCATGGGCGATCGCATCGAAAAAATGCGCCATTTCGTTGGCATAGGCCACGCGGTAGCGCTCAAGGAAGAAGTTTTCCGGCTTGTCCGTGCTCACGTTCAGTGCCGTGTGGGAAGTGATCTCGGTCGGCTTGTGATTGCCTGCCTGCAGCATTCCCGCGCTGCCCAGAATTTCAAAACGCTGGTCATAACCGTAGGCGGCGCGGCGGCTGGCATTGATCTGGCACAAGCGCCCGCTGCGGGTGCGGATCGTGACCACCGCGCAGTCGAGATCGCCCGCTTCGCCGATCGCCGGGTCGACCAGGCAACTGCCGGTGGCGTGGATGCTGATGGCCTCATCGTCCAATATCCAACGAAAAATGTCGAAGTCGTGGATCAACATGTCCTTGAAGATGCCGCCCGAGACCTTGATGTAACTGACCGGTGGCGGTCCTGGATCGCGGCTGGTGACGATCAACAGCTCGGGTGTGCCGATTTCGCCAGCCAGCAAGCGCTGTTTCAGCGCAGCGAAGGTCGGGTCGAAACGGCGCTGAAAGCCGAGCATGCACGGTACCTTGTGTTTTTCAACGGCTGCGGCGCAAGCACGGGCCCGCTCCAGTGTCAGGTCGACCGGTTTTTCGCAAAAGATGGCCTTGCCGGCGGCGGCGGCGCGCAAGATCAGGTCGGCATGGGTGTCGGTGCTGGAGGCGATGATGACCGCTGTCACCGTCGGATCGGCCAATGCCGCTTCCACCGTGGTGACGCTGGCGCCATGCAAATTGGCCAGCGCTTGCGCCGATTCGGCGTGTACATCGATCACATATTTCAAGCGCACGCCGGCTTGCGCGGCCAGATTGGCGGCGTGAATCTTGCCGATGCGTCCGGCGCCGAACAATGCCGCGTTGATCGTTTCCATCTTTGCTGTTTCAGTCATCATATTCTCCTAGGTCTTTGGTTTCTTCTATGTCCAACTCAAGTTTGTAAGCCAGCGCGATGAACAATGCCTGGCACAGGCAAATCGTGCTGGCGAGCGAGCGAAAGGCGAAGGCGCTGCCTTCGGCCACGATCAACAGCGTATCGGCGATCTTTGCCAGCGGTGACAATGCGCTGTCGGTGATCACCAGCAGCTTGGCGTGCTGGTGATGGCCGACGCGGGCGCAGTATTGGGTTTCCTTGCCGTAGGGCGCAAAGCTGATTGCGATCACGACATCGCGCTCGCGCACGCTGCGCATCTGTTGACGGAACATGCCGCCGATGCCCGATACCAGGTGCACGCGCTTGTTCGTGTTTTGTAAGGCATAGGCGATGTAAGAGGCGATCGGAAAGGCGCGCCGCACGCCCACGACATAGACGTTGTCGGCTTTTTGCAGCAACGTCACGGCCGCTTCCAACTGTGCGTCATCCAAGCCGTTTGACAGTTCATCGAGGCCGGCGCGACTGGCGTCGAGGAACTCGCGCGTCATGTCGCCGACATTGAGCTTGTCGTCATGCGCGGCGATCAACTTGCGTATGCGCTGCTGGTAATTGGGTGCGCTGTTGGCCTGGTGTGCGTAAGCCTGACGAAAGACATCTTGCATTTCGCTGAATCCGGAAAAGCCGAAGCGCTTTGCAAAGCGCACGATGGCTGACGGCTGCACATCGCATGCGGTCGAGATGTCGCTGATGCGCTCGAGCATCAGGCTGCTCTTGTGCGTTTCGATGTATTTGGCGATCACTTTCAGCTGGCGCGACAGCGATTCATATTCCGTCGCGATGTCTTGCATCAGTTTGTCTGCAGAGTCGGTCTGGGTCATGATTTTCTTTCCTATGTTGGAATGAAGTATAGGGCAGATAGCATTAAATGGAAATTAAATTCTATTAAAATTTAAAATGAAATAAATATTGCATTTGAGTTTGCGATGTCCTAAGCTTGTCGTCAAGCGATCGTTGTCGATTTGAAATTTCAATCTTGATATTTCAACTCGGTGTGACGATGATGCGATGGCAGAAAGACCGCAATTCCAAAAAAAATCAAGAACTTAAAAACAGATAACGGAGACAGCAAGATGAAAAACAGCAAAACGAAGGTGTTGTTGCAGGTAGCGGCCGCACTGACGATGGGATTGACGCTGGTGCCTGGTCATGCAGCAGGCGAAAAGTTCGTGTTGATCAGCCATGCGCCCGATTCCGATACCTGGTGGAACACGATCAAGAATTCGGTCAAGCAAGCTGGCGAGGATTTCAACGTCAGCGTCGATTATCGCAATCCGTCGAATGGCGATCTGGCCGACATGGCGCGCCTGGTCGAGCAGGCAGCGGCGCGCAATTACGATGGCGTCATCGTCAGCATCGCCGACTTCAGCGTGCTGCAAAAGCCGCTGCGCAAGGTCACTGCAAAGAAAATACCGTTGATCACGATCAACTCGGGCAGCACCGAACAAAGCGAGCAACTGGGCGCCATCATGCACGTCGGCCAGCCCGAATACGATGCCGGCCTGGGCGCCGGTGCCAGAGCCAAGGCCGCCGGCATCACCTCGTTCGTCTGCGTCAATCACTATGCGACCAATCCGTCGTCGTTCGAGCGCTGCCGTGGTTTCGCCGATGCGATCGGCGCCGATTACAAGGCCTCGACGTTGGACACCAACGGCACCGATCCCAACACCATCGAAAGCAAGGTCGGCGCTTACCTGCGCTCGAACCCGACGACCCAGGCCGTGCTGGCGCTGGGCCCGGATTCAGCCATACCAGCGCTACGGTCGGTGCAGAAGATGGGCTTGAAAGGCAAGATCTGGTTCGCCACCTTTGACTTG
>CANFGA010000024.1 GCA_947446335.1 Oxalobacteraceae bacterium
CTTGGCGAACTGGTTCAGGCACGCCTTGATCAGGGACGACTTGCCGGTGCCGCGCGCGCCCGTCAGCAACACATTGTTGGACGGACGATGCTCGACAAACTGGCGCGTATTGCGTTCGATCTGCAGCTTTTGCGCGCCGATATTGTGCAAGTCCGACAAGCCGATATCGGACACATGTTTCACCGCCTGCAGATAGCTGGGGGCGCCTTGGCGCTTGCGCCAGCGAAAGGCGTAGCCGAGTTTCCAGTCAGGCTCCTTCGGGCTTTGCGGCAAGATCGCCTCGACGCGCAGCAGCAAGGCTTCGGCGCGCAGCAGGAATTGGTCGAGTGGAGTCATCACGGTCACGAGCGATAGTCGGCGTTGATCGTGACGTAGTCGTGCGACAAGTCGCACGTCCACACGGTGGCCGTGGCATCGCCGCGCGCCAGCGTCACGCGCACGGCGATTTCGCTTTTTTGCATCACGCGCTGGCCATCGGCTTCCTGGTAATCGGGATTGCGTCCGCCATTCTTGGCGACGCAGACCTCGTCCAGGTACAGGTCGAGTTTGCCGACATCGAGGTCATCGACGCCGGCATAACCGATCGCGGCCAGAATCCGGCCCAAGTTCGGGTCGGACGCGAAAAAGGCCGTTTTCACCAGCGGCGAATGGGCGATCGAATAGGCGATCTTGCGGCATTCCAGCATGTTTGCGCCCTGCTCCACCGTGACGCTGATGAACTTGGTCGCGCCTTCGCCGTCGCGCACAATCGCCTGTGCCAGGAAGGTCGACAATTGCGTCACCGCCAGCGCCAGCGCCGCATAGGCTGGCGTGTCGATCGCGTCGACGACCAAAGTGCCGGCGCCGGTGGCGATCAGCATGAACGAATCATTGGTCGAGGTATCGCCGTCGATCGTGATGCAGTTGAACGATTGGTCGGCTGCCTGCTTGACCAGATGGTCGAGCACCGGTTGCGCCACCTTGGCATCAAAAGCGAGAAAACCCAGCATCGTCGCCATGTTGGGGCGGATCATGCCGGCGCCCTTGCTGATGCCGGTCAGGGTCAGTGGATGGCCATCGATGACGACCGAGCGCGAAGCGGCCTTCGGCTGCGTATCGGTGGTCATGATCGCTTCGGCAGCGCTGTACCAGTCGCAGGCGCCGAGGCTGGCAACGGCTTGCGGCAAACCGGCCACCAGACGCCCCAGAGGCAGCGGCTCCAGGATCACGCCGGTCGAAAATGGCAAGATCTGGCCGGGTGCGCAATCGAGCAATTGCGCCAGCGCCGCGCAACTGGCGTGCGCATCGGCCAGGCCGGAGACGCCGGTGCCGGCATTGGCATTGCCGGTATTGACCAGCAGCGCGCGTATCGGTGCGCCGCTCTCGCCAACGGCGGCCAGATGGGCTTGCGATACCTGCACCGGCGCGGCGCAAAAGCGGTTCAGCGTGAAGACGCCAGCCACTGTTGCGCCAGGCGCCAGTTGCAGAACCAGCAGATCCTTGCGGTCGGGTTTCTTGATGCCGGCTTCGGCGATGCCGATCTCGATGCCGGCAACGGCCAGCAGATCTGCAGCGACGGGCTTGGGGGAGTTGACGGCCATGGTTAGTCTTGTCGGTTGGGATAGGAACAGCTATTGTAATCGCTTGCCCGGCTTGAACTGCAATCGATCTGCAGCAACAGCCATGCACCCCCTGCAACGAAGCGATGTCAACAAGATGAGAACCAGCCGAGAATGAAGCCATCCACTGCCGCAGCGCAGCCACAATATGACGCCATCGTCATCGGCAGCGGCCCCGGCGGCGCCAGCGTGGCGCGCACGTTGGCGCTGCGCGGCTGGCGCGTGCTGATCCTGGAGCAAGGCAGTAGCGCGCCGCTCGCCGGCACGCTGGGCCAGATGGCGGCAATCGGCGCCGTGCCGGGCAAGGGTGCCTTTTTCAACCTCGATGCATCGCTGCTGGTGCAAGGGATTGCGCTGGGCGGCAGTTCCAGCATCAACTTCGCGACCGCAGCGCCGCCGCCGCTGGCCATGTTTGCCGCGCACGGGATCGATCTGGCGCCGCAACTGCAGGCGCTGCAAGCGCAATTGCCGATCGCCGCGCTGCCCGACAACCTGATCGGCCCGATGGCGACGCGCATCATGCAAGGCGCACTGTCGCTGGGGTTGGATTGGCGCAAACTCGACAAGATGATCCGCCCGCAGATTTGCCGCAGCGGCTGCTGGCGCTGCGTCTATGGCTGCCCCTACGGCGCCAAGTGGACCGCGCGCGACTTCATCGACGAGGCGCTGGCGCATGGCGCCACCTTGTTAGACCAGGCGTGGGCCAGGCGCATCATCGTCGAAAATGGCGCAGCGAGCGGCGTCGAATTCATCCGGGGCGGCCAGGTTTGCCAAGCCCGAGCGCCGGTCGTGATCGCCGCTGGCGGCGGCATCGGCAGTGCGCGTCTGCTGCACCGCTCGGGTGTGCATCCAAGATACAGCAGCTATTTCAGCGATCCGGTCGTGGCGGTGATGGGCAGCGTCGACGATCTCGATGGCGGCGCCGAAGTGCCGATGGCCACCGGCCTCAGTCTGGCAAAAGACGGCATCACGCTGGCCGATCTGACCTTGCCCAGGCCGATGTACCAGGCCTTCACGGCCCAAGTGGGGCGCTTCGATCGGCTGTTCGCGCACCACCGCACCTTGTCGATCATGGTCAAGATCAGGGATAGCATCAGCGGGCGCATCGGCCCGCGCTGGATCAACAAGTCATTGAGCGGCGCCGAGCGGCGCCAATTCGCGCAAGGCATCGGCATGGCGCGCGACATCCTGGCCGCCAGCGGCGCCAAAAAAATATTCAAGAGCTGGCATTTCGCCGCCCATCCAGGCGGCAGCGTCAGGATAGGCGAGGCCCTCGATGCCAACCTGGAAATGCCGACGCGCAATCTGTTCGTCTGCGATGCCTCGGTGATTCCGCAGCCATGGGGCTTGCCGCCAACCTTGACCCTGCTCTGCCTGGGCCAGCGCCTGGGCCAGCATCTGAGCCAGCATCCGAGCCAGCATCCGAGCCCGCGGGTCTGAACTTCAAGGCTCCAGCGGAAAATTGACCCAGCGCCCGGCGGTAGCGGCAAACTGGGCCGCCGTGAATGGCTTGGCAAGATAATCATCCATCCCGGCGGCCAGGCAGCGTTCGCGATCGCCGCGGATCGCGCTGGCTGTCAACGCGATCACCGGCATTCTGGGCGCACCGCTGGCCGCCTCCCTGGTGCGCAGCCGGCGAGTCGCTTCGTAGCCATCCATCACCGGCATCATGCAATCCATCAACACCAGATCGTACTGCCCCTGCTCGAGCGCCTCCAGCGCCAACAAGCCGTTCTCGACCTCGTCGATCAGGCAAGCGCTCTTGGCCAAGCGGATCCGCATCAATTGCCGGTTCATCTCGGTATCATCGACCAGCAGCACGCGCAGCACGCCGCCGGGCGGCATCGGCAATTGGTGCGGCGCAGGCAGCAAAGCGGCAACGGGAGCAGAAACGGGATCGGGATCGGCAATCGGTACCGCCTGGCGGCAAGGAATGCTGAACCAGAATTTTGCCCCGCCCCCGGCCTCGCTGACGCAACCGATCTGGCCATCCATCAATTCGACCAGACTCCGGCAAATGGCCAGGCCGAGGCCGGTGCCGCCATACTTGCGGCTGATCGTGTTGTCGGCCTGGCTGAACGGCTCGAACAAGCCTTGCTGCTCTTGCGCGGAGATCCCGATCCCGCAATCGATGACGGCATAGGTCAAGCTGACGGCGGCGGGATCGAGCGCATCGACATCCGCATTGAGCGTCACGCTGATGTTGCCGGATGCGGTGAACTTGATCGCATTGCTGAGCAGGTTGCCCAGCACTTGGCGCAGCCTCAGGCTGTCGGCCTGCACCATGGCCGGCACCTGGGCTCCGATCCGGACATCGACGGTCAGATTCTTTTTATCGGCATGGACCCGATGCAAGCCGACCACTTCATCGAGCAATTGCACCGGATCAAAGCAACTCGTTTCCAGTTCCATGTGGCCCGACTCGACCTTCGAAAAATCGAGGATATCGTCGAGGATGCGCATCAAGTCCATCGCACCGCGCAAGACATTGGCGGCATAACTGCTCTGGACGCTGTCGAGCGGCGTCTCCAGCATCAATTCCGCCATGCCGACGATGCCATTCATGGGCGTGCGGATTTCATGGCTCATGACAGCGAGGAAGTGCGACTTGGCCTGATTCGCAAAATCGGCTTGCGACTTCAGCAACAGCGCCTGTTCGGCGTCTTCCTCGCGCCGCTTCAGGATGCGCGCGATCAGCACAAAGGCAGCCGTGAGCCCGACCAGGCTGGCCAGCGCGATACCGCCCAGCAACCACATGGTGCGCCACCAACCGGCCAGGAACAAGCCTTCGGTGATGGTGATGTTGACGACCAGGGGATAACCGGTCACCAGCCGCACCGCACCCATCCGGTACACTTCGTTGAAGCCGGTCGCAGCGCGGGTGCCGCGCGTGAGGACGACATCGTGCTCCTTGCCTTGCGCAATCACCTGCTGCGTGGTGCCGGTCGTGTTCCTTTGCCCCATCATGCTGTCGACGCCGGGCCAGCGCGCCAGCAAGGTATAGTCGCGCCGGTAGAGCCCGATCGATGCATGCTCGCCCAGGCTGACGCTTTTGAAGAAGTTCGAAAAAAAATCACACGAGATACCGACCAGCACCACGCCCAGAAACTGGCCATCTGGGCTGTTGAGGCGGCGGCTCAGGTAAAAGGTCCACTTGCCGTTGCCCTTGTTGCGCACCGGCGCGCTCAGGAAGACGCCCGGATCCACATTGCGCCGGTGATGCTGAAAATAGTCGCGATCGGCCAGGTTGATCGCCGGCGCAGGATAGGAGCGCGTGAAATTGACGATGTCGCCATTGGTGGCGATGATGGTGGCCACGTCGATCTGGGGCAAGCCGCCGATCTTGTCGCGCATCATTTGATAGCTGGCCTGATTGCGCAAGGCTTTCAACAGCGCTTCCTGATCCACCGCGTTGGCATCATGGGCGACATCGACGATGCTGTCGAGCACCAGATAAGCCGACGCCATGGTTTGCGCCGTGCTTTCGGCCAGCACCAGCGACAGGCTGCTCAATTGCTTGCGCCACAGTTCGATCGCCTGGTCATGCAAGACGATGCTCGATGCCACCATCACCAACACCAGCAGCGCGATCAGGGCGCCGCCGATGGTGGCGCTGATGCGCCTGGCGCTGGCGCTGGCCCAGCGCAGCGCATGCGACCACCAGTTGACGGGGGGCGCGCTGCCGGGCGTCGGGCGATCGCCAAAGATGGCTTTTTTCATGCCAGCGCAGCCCCGGACATCCCCTCGCGCTCGGCGATGGTGGCGCTGACCTCGCCTTGCACCGCCGCCAACAGCGCCTTGAGTTCGGTCCCGGCGCAGGCAAAGTCGCACTCTCCTGCCAGCGCCCCGCTTTCAACTTCCTGCAAGCGCGATGACAATTGCTGCGCACCCAGCAGCAGCGTCATGCTCTTGAGCGCGTGGCTGCGCAGCGCAATCGCAGCGCTGGCGCGCTCTTGCAGCGCCTGTTCCAGCAGCGCAAAGGCTGCCGGCGCCTCTTTCAGAAACGTGCGCGACAAGGCGCAAAACGATGCCAGGTCGTCATTGATCGCACTCGACAAGACTGCGGGATCGATGTGGCGATAGCGCCGCTGCTGAAGTTGCCGAAGTTGATCGTGCTGGTCGGTCATGTTGCTCTTCCAATAAAGGCTGGCACTCAGGGTGCATCGGCCGGTGTGACTGGCAGTGAAAAGGAAAATATCGCGCCCGCTCCCGGGGTCGATTGCAGCCAGATCTGACCTTTCATCATGCCGACCAGACGCGCAGCGATGGTCAGCCCGAGTTCGCCGCGTGCAGGCATCGCATCGGCTTGTAAAAAAATATCGGCAATCCTGTCATGCAGTTCTGGCGCAATCCCGCTGCCATTGTCAGCCACGACAAACAACAAGCCGTCGTGCTGCGCGCTCACACGCAGCACGATAGCGCCGGCATCGCTGAAGCGGATGGCATTGCCGAGCAAAATCTCCAGCACGCGCAGCAACTTGTCGCTGTCGCAAACGATCATGGCAGGGACCTGCGGATCGATGTCGCAGACCAGCTTGAGCGTGGGTTTGAGCTTGCGCTGCGCCGCGCTGGCGAGATGGCGGCTCGATGCTTGCTCCATCAATAACCTCGGATCGGCAGCAGCGAGCGATAGCGCGCTCTGACCTGACTCCAGCGCGCTCAACTCCAGCACCGCATCGATCAACCCGAGCAGGCGCGTGCCGCAATCGTGGATGATGCGTGCAAAGCCGCCATGCTGGGATGTCCCCAGTTCATCGCGCAGCACGTCGGCATAGCCAAGTATGCCGTTCAGGGGCGAGCGCAACTCGTGCGACATGCTCGACAAGAAGCGCAACTTGGCCTGGTTCCCGGCGCTAGCCTGGGCACGCCCGCCGATCAGGCGCCCCACCAGCGCGCTGATGCCGGCGCAAAAAAGCACGATCATCGCGCTCATCAGCGTTGCCAGCAGCAAAGTGTGCGAACGGCTGGCCTGATACGATTCCAGGCGCTCGTCGAGATCGATGCCGACTGCGACATGCAGCGGATGGCGCTCCAGCTTTTCATCGGCATGGATGCGGGTGTGGCCATCGACGCTATGCACGGTCAACACGGTGCGGCCATCGGCTTGCAGCGCCGCCAGCACCGCCGGGGTGACCGCATCGCGCCCCGCTGCATCGCTGCCATGGCTGGCCCGGATCACGCCATCGTTGCCGACCAGCGCCACCGAGCCATGCTGGCCGACATCGGCATCGTGGTACATCCTGGTGAAATACTGCGGATCCATCGATACCACGACCACCCCCTTGAATCTGCCGTCGGGATGACTGAGGCGACGCGTCATTTGGATCGACCATTTCTTGGACACCAAGCCCAGCACTGGCTTGCTGATGAACAAATCGCCGCTATCGGCCGCCAGATGGACCTTGATATATTCGCGTTCGAGCAGATTGAGAGCCGGGAATGGCTGACTGGAAAGCACCAGGTCGCCGCGCGCATCGATGATCGAAAACAGATTGTAAAGATGGCCCGGATTGAATCCCATTTCCAGTTCGTGTTCGATATCGAGTTCGTTGCCGATCGTATTGTAGCGATACCCCAGATAGGTGGCAGCCTGGTCGGCCGCCTCGATGGTCCGGCTGGCATGCTCGGCAAACAGGCGCGCCATGCTGCCCGCATCTCTCTTGATGCTATCGATTTCGATGCGTTTTTCGGTGGCCAATTGCAGCAGCGTCATGCTCCACAACAGCGCCATGAGCAGCGCCGCAAAGCCGTACAGCAAAAAACGGGGATCGCGCATCAGCACCGAGCGCAGCTTGCGCACGCTCATGGCGCTGCGCTGCAAGAGCGCGCCTTGTGGGCACAGCATGCGCGCAAATAACCACGCAATTCATCGTAATTGATCGGTTTGCTGAAAAAAATCACGCCGGTCGGGACGCCACCTTGGGCCGCCAGGCTCTCGGGCGGCAAGCTCGATAAAATGGCAACATGCATTTCGGCAAGACCTGGATAGCCACGCATGGTCTTGATCACTTCAAAGCCATCGATGCCAGCCATCACGATATCGGTCAGCAAGATGTCGGGCTTGTGACTGGCGATCTCGATCAGCGCCTGATAGCCACTGTCACAAAATGCCAGATTGGCACCGAGATCCCACGATGATATTTTCTTTTTATAAATTTCACGCTGCATCTTGTTATCCTCGAGCACCAGGATCGAAGCAACGCCCAAATCCGGTGCCGGAGCCGAATCGATGCGCACACCGTACTTGTAAGCGTGCACTGCAGCGACCGGAATTCGGCGATGCCCGCCTCTGGTTTTCCACGCTTCGATGACGCCAGCCTCTACCAATTGCTGGACCGACGTGACCGATAGGCCCAGCATTCTGGCCGCCTTCTGGGTAGTACAAACTTCAGCGACTGTCATTTTCTCTCCATCATTGGATACGGCAATACTAACCAAATTTAACAAATTTACCAAATTAAATAAATTTTCAGAACCAATTTAATATTGGCTATAATAATTTCTTCACGTAAACTTCATTCGCAGCCGATGCGAGGGCAAAATTTTGCAATCGAGTTCGGCCATGCGCCGCAACGATATCCATAAAAGCCAGCCGGAATCATCCAGATGCCGGGCTGGTGCAATCACTTCATGACAACAAGATGGCATCCGAATTGAATTTCCTCGTCGTTGACGATTTTTCGAACATGCGACGCGTCCTCGCAGGTTTGCTCAGAGAACTGGGCTACGGCCACATCCAGGAAGCCGAAGATGGCGCAAAGGCATTGCACTTGCTGCGCTCCAGACATGGCACGCAGGTCGACTTTGTTGTCACCGACTGGAACATGCCGGTCATGGATGGCTTGGACTTGCTGAAGGCAATACGGCAAGATGCCAGCCTGAGCCATCTGCCGGTGCTGATGGTCACGGCAGAAGCGAAGAGGGAAAACATCATTGCCGCAGCCCACGCCGGGGCTGATGGCTATATCGTGAAACCTTTCAATGCAGCAACATTGAAGGAAAAAATGGACAAGATCTTGACCAAAAGAGGATTGACAGCATGAACAACATGACAGACCCAGGCAACCCGCAACTCTGCGCTCAGGGAAAAGATGGCATGCCGGTATTCGAGCGCCTGGGGATCATCGTGCGGGCGCTGCACGACACCTTGTCCGAGATCGGCGCCCAGGATGTGCTGGCCGACGCAGCGCGCGAATTCCCGTCCGCGCGCGAACGCTTGCTGCACATCGCAGACTTGACTGAAAACGCGGCCAATCTCGTGCTCGGCAAGGTTGAGCAAAATGTCCCTTTGCTCGATGATCTGGCGCATCAGGCTGCAGCACTGGAGCACAACTGGGATGGAGCCAACGCCGGTGCACCGGATGCGCAATTGGTCGCCGGCACGCGCGCTTTCCTGGCGCAGGTACAACAAGGCTGCGGCACTACCCGCACGGCGCTCTCTGACATCATGATGGCGCAAGACTTCCAGGACTTGACAGGCCAACTCATCAAGAAAGTCGTCGTGCTGATGGAGCGCACCGAAAACGACTTGCTGAAACTGTTGATCGATGCCGCGCCGCCGGACGCGATGGCGAAGGTGGCCAGGGAAGAGATCATGGCCGGTCCCGGGGCGCCAGGCAACATCGCGCTCGACCAGGGCAGTGTCGATGATTTGCTCGCTGACCTGGGATTCTGACAGCAGCCGCTAACGCGGCGCCGCAGATCGGCCAGATGGAAAAAAAGCGGCCCCCGCTCTGGAAAACCAGAACGGGGGCCGCTTTTTCAGCCTGAATTTGGTCCAGACTCAGCTCGAACTCAAGCCAGCTTGCCGTGGCATTGCTTGAACTTCTTGCCGCTGCCGCAAGGGCAAGGGTCGTTGCGACCAGCCTTGATGCCCGGATCGAGCGGACGCTCTTCTTGCGCATTCACGGTCGGTGCCAGCAATTCTTCAGGCTCGGCATCGGGATCGAAATCGGCGTGCTGGAAATGCACGTTCTCGGCCGGCTCCAGTTGCAGCGCCGCCTCGGCAGCATCGATTTCCTGACGCGACTGTATGTGCACCGTCATGATCAGCTTGACCACTTCATTCTTGATCGATTCGAGCATCTGGCCGAACAGTTCGAACGCTTCGCGCTTGTATTCCTGCTTCGGATTTTTTTGCGCGTAACCGCGCAGGTGGATACCCTGGCGCAAATGGTCGAGCGCTGCCAGATGTTCGCGCCAGTTGCTATCGACGCTTTGCAGCATCACGTTGCGCTCGAAACCGCCGAAGGATTCCTTGCCGACGGTATCGACCTTGGCCTTGTACGACGCATCAGTGGCTGCCAGAACGCGCTCTTCGATGTCTTCGTCGCTCAGGTTCGGTTCGCTTTCCAGCATCTGCTGCAACGGCAAATCGAGCTGCCACTCGGAAGAAAGCGTCGCTTCCAGCCCCTTGACATCCCATTGTTCCTCGACCGACTCGGGCGGCACATGTTCGCGCAACAGGTCGACGAACACGCCGTGGCGCAGCGAAGCGATCAATTCGGATACATCGGTGGTTTCCAGCAACTCGTTGCGCTGCTGGTAAATCACCTTGCGCTGGTCATTGGCGACATCGTCGTATTCCAGCAATTGCTTGCGGATGTCGAAGTTGCGCGCCTCGACCTTGCGCTGCGCCGATTCGATCGAGCGCGACACGATGCCAGCCTCGATCGGCTCGCCTTCGGGCATCTTCAGACGATCCATGATCGCGCGCACCCGGTCGCCAGCGAAGATGCGCAGCAGCGCGTCGTCGAGCGAGAGGTAAAAGCGGGAAGAACCGGGATCGCCCTGGCGTCCGGCGCGACCGCGCAATTGATTGTCGACCCGGCGCGATTCGTGGCGCTCGGTGCCGATGATGTGCAAGCCGCCGGCACTGACGACATGGTCGTGCAGCGACTGCCATTCAAGGCTCATCTTGGTCGCTTGCGCAGCCTTGTCGGCATCCGACAGACTGTCGCTTTTCTCGATGAACTCGATCTGCTTCTGAACATTACCGCCAAGCACGATGTCGGTGCCGCGGCCAGCCATGTTGGTGGCGATCGTGATCGCCTTCGGGCTGCCCGCCTGGGCGATGATTTCCGCTTCGCGTGCATGCTGCTTCGCATTCAACACGTTGTGCGGCAGCTTCGCTTCGGTCAGGATGCCCGACAACAATTCGGAGTTTTCAATCGATGTGGTGCCGACCACGACCGGTTGGCCGCGCTCGAAGCAGTCGCGGATGTCGTTGACCATCGCGCCGTATTTTTCCTGGTCCGACTTGTAGACTTGGTCTTGGCGATCCTTGCGCTGCAGCGGACGGTTTTGCGGAATCACGACCGTTTCCAGACCGTAGATTTCCTGGAATTCGTAGGCTTCGGTATCGGCGGTGCCGGTCATGCCGGACAGCTTGGCATACATGCGGAAATAGTTCTGGAACGTGATCGAGGCCAGCGTCTGGTTCTCGTTCTGGATCCGCACGCCCTCTTTTGCTTCCACTGCCTGGTGCAAGCCGTCGGACCAGCGCCGTCCCGTCATCAGGCGGCCGGTGAATTCATCGACGATGACGACTTCATCGTTTTGCACCACGTAATGCTGATCCTTGTGATACAGAGCATGGGCCCGCAGCGCCGCGTACAGATGATGCACCAGCGTGATGTTGGCTGCATCGTACAGCGATGCGCCAGCAGGCAGCAAGCCGATCTCGGTCAGGATGCCTTCGGCCTTTTCATGCCCGGCTTCGGTCAGCAAGACCTGGTGCGCCTTCAGATCGATCGTGTAGTCGCCCGGCACTTCGATCTTGCCCTTGCCGTCCGGCGTCTGTTCACCCACTTGCAGCGTCAGCATGCGCGGCACGTCATTGATCTTGTAGTACAGGTCGGTGTGATTCTCGGCCTGGCCCGAAATGATCAACGGCGTGCGTGCCTCGTCGATCAGGATCGAGTCGACTTCATCGACGATGCCGAAATTCAATGCGCGCTGGACCCGGTCGCCAGCCTCGAACACCATGTTGTCGCGCAGGTAATCGAAGCCGAATTCATTGTTGGTGCCGTAGGTGATGTCGGAACCGTAAGCGGCTTGCTTGACCGAGTGATCCATCTGCGACAGGTTGACGCCGGTCGTCAAGCCGAGCCAGCCATACAGGCGGCCCATGCCGTCGGCATCGCGCTGCGCCAGGTAATCGTTGACCGTCACCACGTGCACGCCCTTGCCCGACAAGGCATTGAGGTAAGCCGGCAGCGTCGCGCTCAGCGTCTTGCCCTCTCCGGTGCCCATCTCGGCAATTTTTCCGTAGTGCAAGACCATGCCGCCGATCAACTGGACGTCGAAGTGGCGCATCTTCAGCACGCGCCGGCTCGCTTCGCGGCAAACCGCAAACGCTTCCGGCAGCAGCGCGTCGAGCGACTCGCCGTCGGCGATGCGTTGCTTGAAGGCCGGCGTCTTCGCTTGCAACTCGAGATCCGACAGTTTTTCGATGACCGGTTCGAGCGCATTGATCACGCGTACCGTTTTTTGGTATTGCTTGAGCAGACGCTGGTTGCGGCTGCCGAAAATCTGGGTCAATAATGACATGCTTGAATTCTTGAAAAAACGCCGTTAAAAAGGCTCTGTGGTCGCATCGCGTTACCGCACGGAGTTCGACTATGGCAAAAGATCACCATCTAAAAAAGACGCAATCTTATCATGCGATGCTATCAAGATTGGGATATCGTCCTATATAACAATAGAAAATTTGGAAACATTGCTAAATAATAAACATTATTTGCATAAATAATCTTCCAATCTCAGCCTGTTTGGCCCGGCTGTGCTATGTTCGCGCCATGCGATTCAATTCCCGAACCCCGACCCGCCGATCTGGCGCGATTCCGGCTGACGCGTCCGCCTATCTGCGCGGCGATGGCCCGATGGCGGCGCTGATGCCGACCGTCAACCGCCTGGCCGCGCTGCAAAAAGATTGCGCCCATGCGCTGCCGGCGATGTTCAGCCAGTGCGACATCCTGCAATTCGAGGCCGGGCAACTGGTGCTGGCCACGCCGAACGCCGCGCTGGCAGCCAAACTGAAGCAACAATTGCCCCATCTGCAAGCCGATCTGCTGGCGCGCGGCTGGCAGATCACGGCAATCAAACTGAAGGTGCAAGTGACCCGCAGTCTGGCCCCGATCGTCCACACGCATCCTTTGGAATTGCCGCACAAGGCGATGGCGGCGCTGACCGAACTGGGCGATGCATTGCCGGCATCGCCGGCCAACGCGGCGTTGATCGCCGCGCTGCGCCGCCTGGTGAAACATCACGAAGAAGAGTGAAGTGGCTTAATTCAACGCCCACTCGCGCTCGATTTGATCGGAATACGACGGCGGCGCCGCTTCATTGGTCGAAAAAGACACGATTTCATAGGCTGCCGGCCGCGCCAACAGCGCCAGCAGCAATTGGTTGTTCATCGCATGGCCAGCCTTGTGCGCCTCATAACTGGCCAAGAGCGGATGGCCGACCAGGTACAAGTCGCCGATCGCATCGAGTATCTTGTGGCGCACGAATTCATCCTCGTAGCGCAAGCCGCCCGAGTTCAGGATCCGGTATTCATCCATCACGATCGCGTTTTCCAGCGAACCGCCGCGCGCCAGACCCATCCCGCGTAAACTCTCGACATCTTGCATGAAGCCGAAGGTGCGCGCCCGCGCCACGTCGTGCACGTACGACACTTTGCCGAAGTCGACCTGAGCGCGCTGCACCGAGCCATCGACGGCGGGATGATTGAATTCGATGAAAAAATCGAGCTTGAAACCATCATGCGGGCAAAGACGCGCCCATTTTTCGGATGCGCCCTGACCGCTGCGCACTTCCACCGTTTCAAGCACACGGATGAATTTCTTGGCCGTATCCTGCTCAAGGACACCGGCTTGCTGCAACAGAAAGACGAACGATGCGGCCGAACCATCCATGATCGGAATTTCTTCGGCGCTGACGTCGATCACCAGATTGTCGATGCCCAGGCCGGCCGCAGCCGACATCAGGTGTTCCACCGTCGACACGCGCGCACCATCCTTGACCAGCACCGACGCCATCCGCGTATCGCCCACCGCCATCGCACTGGCGGCAAATTCGACGACCGGATCGAGGTCGACGCGGCGAAACACGATCCCGCTATCGGCGGCGGCCGGGCGCAATGTCAACTCGACCTTGGTTCCTGAGTGCAATCCGACACCGATGGTGCGGACCATTTGTTTGATAGTGCGTTGTCTTAACATGTAGCGTTCATATCCAGATTGGTCTTGCTGCAGCGTACTCCTGAACTCGACACAACGGCGCCGCAGCGCCGTTGTGTCAGTCTCTGGTCAGAATCAGGACAGTTGCTTGAGCAGCGTTTCGGCGTTCGATACTTCGAACTTGCCGCCTTGCTCGACGTTCAACTGCGTGACGACACCGTTCTCGACCAGCATCGAGTAACGCTGCGAGCGCGTGCCCATGCCGAACTTGCTGAAATCGGCATCGAGGCCGAGCGCGCGGCTGAAGTCGGCGTTGCCGTCAGCCATCATGCGCACCACGCCGGTGGCTTTTTGATCGCGGCCCCATGCGCCCATGACGAAAGCGTCATTGACGGCGATGCACCAGATTTCATCGACGCCAGCGGCCTTGAACTGGGCAGCGTGCTGGACATAGCCCGGCACGTGTTGCGCGGAACAGGTCGGGGTAAATGCGCCAGGAACGCCAAAAATGGCGATTTTCTTGTCCTTGAGCAAGTCAGCAGTCTTGAATGTGTTGGGTCCGAGCGCGCAACCTTCGGTTGCTGATTCGATGAATTCGGACAAACTACCTTCTGGCAATGTATCGCCGATCTTGATGGTCATGGGGTTTCCTTTACAAGTTGATCGAAAAAAAAGCCGCGCTGGGCGCGGCATGCAACGACGTCAGGCTCACAGTATGCCTGAGTCTTGCTGTTCATGCAGGGTGCATCCAGCCTGTGGCTGGATGCACACCAGCCATACTGAAAGCACGCCAGCCCCTCAGGCCAGATGCACTCTGTCGCGCCTCAGTCCGCCTGTTTGCGCAAGAAAGCGGGAATGTCGTAGGTTTCCATCCCGTTCTTGGCCATCGCGCGCACTTGTTCGGACGCCGATTCACGGCGCCATACTGCCGGCGCCTTCATGCCGTCGAACGATTGCGCTGGCGTCGCCGCACCGCGCGTTGTGCCAGTGGCGGTGGCAGTGCCGGTGCCAGAAGCCATCATCGGACCGGTGCCGGTACGCAACATCTGCTGCGGCACCAGCTGGATCGATTTTTTGGCGCGGCCCAGACCGGTGGCGACGACGGTGACGCGGATGTCGTCGCCCATCGC
>CANFGA010000025.1 GCA_947446335.1 Oxalobacteraceae bacterium
ACGGCGCAGGCCGCAGCCTTGACGGCGACACAGGTGGTGGCCTTGAGCACGGCCAACCTCGTGGCGCTGGAAACGGCAGACCTGGCGGCCTTGAAGACCAGTCAGATCGTGGCGCTGTCGACGACGCAAGTGGCGGCGCTGACATCGGCACAAGTGGTTGCGCTGGGGACGGCCCAGGCTGCAGCACTGACAGCGCTGCAAGTGGCGGCGCTGAGCACGGCCAATCTGGTGGCGCTGGAAACGGCTGACCTGGCGGCCTTGAGCGTGGTCGGCATCGCAGCATTGAAAACGGCGCAGGTAGCAGCCTTGAGCACGGCGCAGTTCAGCGTGTTGAAAACGGCGCAGATCGCGGCGCTGAGCACGGTCAACATTGCCTCTGGCTTGACCACGTCCCAGGTGGCGGCCTTGACGACGGCGCAGGCGTCAGCCTTGACGGCGGCGCAGGTAGCGGTCTTGAGCACGGACAATCTGGTCGCGCTGGAAACGGCGGACCTGACAGCGTTGAGCGTGGCCGGCATTGCGGCATTGAAAACGGCGCAACTGGCAGCCTTGACGACGGCGCAGTTCAGCACGCTGAAGACGGCGCAGATCGCAGCGCTGAGTACGGCCAACATCGCCACGGCCTTGAGCACCGACCAGGTGGCAGCCTTGACGACGGCGCAGGCAGCAGCGTTGACGGCGGCGCAGATGGTGGCCTTGAGCACCGACGATCTGGTGGCGCTGGAAACGGCTGACCTGACAGCGCTGAGCACGGTTGGCATCGCGGCATTGAAAACGGCGCAACTGGCGGCCTTGAGCACGGCGCAGTTCAGCGTACTGAAGACGGCGCAGATCGCGGCGCTGAGCACGGCGAACATCGCGAGCTTGAGCACGGACCAGGTGGTGGCCCTGACGACGGCGCAGGCAGCAGCCTTGACGGCAGCCCAGGTGGCGGCCTTGAGCACGGCCAACCTGGTGGCGCTGGAAACGGCGGACCTGGTGGCCTTGAGCACGGGTGACATCGCGGTATTGAAAACAGCACAGGTGGCGGCCTTGACGACGGCGCAGTTCAGCGTACTGAAGACGGCGCAGATCGCAGCGCTGAGCACGGCCAGCATCGCGACCGGCTTGACCACGAATCAGGTGGTGGCCTTGACCACGGCGCAGGCGGTGTCCTTGACGGCGACGCAGATGGCGGCCTTGAGCACGGCCAACCTGGTGGCGCTGGAGACGGTGGACCTGGCATCCCTGAAGACCAGTCAGATCGCGGCGCTGTCGACGAAGCAGGTAGCGGCGCTGTCGACCGCTCAGATCAATGCGTTGACACCGGCCCAACTCGGGGCGCTCAAATCGACTCCGATCATCCTGGACTTGAATGGCAATGGCATCGATACCTTGAGCGTTGCGTCCGGTGTTCAGTTCGACATCTACGCCAGCGGCAACAAGGTCAGCACCGGATGGGTCGGCGAAGGCGACGGCTTGCTGGTACTCGATCGCAACCAGGATGGCGTGATCAACGACGGCGGCGAGTTGTTCGGCAGCTCGGTCACGCTGGCCGACGGCAGCAAGGCCAGCGATGGTTACCAGGCCATGGCTGCGCTCGACGTCAACGGCGATGGCGTGCTCGATGGCAAAGACGCGGCCTATGCGGACTTGCGGGTCTGGGTCGATGCCAATGCGGACGGCGTCAGCCAGAGCAGCGAGTTGACCAGCCTTGCCGAGCGCAACATCGTCAAGCTCGACTTGACTGCGGCCAGCACCTCGGTCAATAGCAATGGCAACTGGGTCGGCTTGACTTCAAGTTACCAGACCAATGATGGCAGCACGCATGGAATGGCCGACGTCTGGTTCACCACTGCAGCCGGCACTGCACCGGATGCCGCCGCCGATCTGCGCTCGAAGGTGAGCGGGCTGGCACAGTCGATTGCAGCGTTCGATGTCGCCGCCAAGGTTGACGGCGCAGCTGGCATGAAGCTGGAGATGCCAGGTGGCGTCACTTCGGCCTTCAGCCTGGCTGGCGTCGACAAGATGGCCGATGTGCTGAAACAGTTTGATGCCAACGGCAATCTGCACAATGCAGCGGCGCCGCTGGCGGCATCGGGCTCAACCATCAAGGCGCCTGGCTTGCAGGATGCGACCAGCAATGGTTTCTTGACGGCAGGTAAGTAAGCAGCTTGCATCCTGCGACCGCAGCCTGACGGCCCGGTCGCGGGATCCAAGGTCGGCCCAAAGCGGCGACGGGCATGTCCTGTCGCCGTTTTTTTGTTGGCAGCACCGCAGCGTTAACACAGAACGCATTGATCTGATCCACCGAAATGGGTAATCAAGTGCTCTCATATGGATGCATCAAAGCCCTGCTAGTGCCGGTTAGAATCGCTCTGCTGGCAGCAAGTATCTGGCAGCAAGGCAATATTACTTCAAGGCACGACCACTGATGTTTTCACCCGTAGTCACAGACGATGCACGATAAATTTCCCCATACAGTCATTCAGTGCCTGACCGCCATCGCCCAGCATCATGGCTTGAAAGTAAACCCCGAACGCATCATCGACGACTATGCCATCGGCGCCGAAGAGCCTGGCGCAGCATTGCTGCTGCGCATCGCTCTGGACATCGGCTTGAAGGCCAAGGTCGACCAGCTCAGTTGGGAAGCCTTGCTGGCCCAGGGCGGGGTTTTTCCGCTGATGGCCAGGCTCAACAATGGCAATGCCGTGATCGTGGTCGGCGCCCGCGCCGAAGGTGATGGCAAGGTTGCGCTGCTCGATCCGCTGGAAGAAGGTGCCGGCGTGATGTTGCTGGACCGGGCGCAATTTGCCAGCCGCTGGACCGGCGAGGTCGTGTTTGTCAAGCGCCAGCACACGCTGGCCGATCCCAACCAGCCATTCAGCCTGCGCTGGTTCATACCCGAGATATTGAAACAAAAAGCCGCCTTTCGCGATATCGCGATCGCGGCCATTGCGATGCATTTTCTGGCGCTGGCGTCGCCGGTGTTTTTTCAGTTGGTGATCGACAAGGTGCTGGTGCACCAGAGTTCGTCGACGCTGATGGTGCTCGGGATCGGCATCGTGATCGCCTTGTCGTTCGATGCACTCTTCGGCTTCCTGCGCCAGATCCTGACTCTGGCAGCGACCAACAAGATCGACATGCGGCTGACCCGCCGCACCTTCGGCCATTTGCTGTCGCTGCCGATCGACTATTTTGAAACCACCAGCGCGGGCGTGATCACCCGTCACATGCAGCAACTCGAGAAAATCCGCAGTTTCCTGACCGGTCGCCTGTTCTTTACCGCGCTCGACACCACCGCGCTGTTGATTTTTCTGCCGATTCTGTTTACCTACTCGGTCAAGCTGGCCATGATCACGCTCGGCTTCACCGTGCTGATCGGCATCGTGGTGGGCGCGATGATCCCGACCTTTCAGCGCCGCCTGAATGCGCTGTATGCGGCCGAAGGCCAGCGCCAGGCGATGCTGGTCGAAACCGTGCATGGAATGCGCACGGTCAAGGCGCTGGCGATCGAGCCGACCCAGCGCAAGCTATGGGACCAGCGCTCGGCCGAAGCGATTGCGCTGCATTTCAAGGTCGGGCAGATTTCGATCACCGGCAATGCGATCACCGATTTTCTGGGCAAACTGCTGCCGGTGGTGATCATCGTGATCGGTGCCCAGGATGTGTTCGACCAGAGCCTGACCGTGGGTGCGTTGATCGCATTCCAGATGATTTCCGGCCGGGTGGTGCAGCCGTTGATCGCGATCGTCGGCCTGGTCAATGAATACCAGGAAACGGCGCTGTCGGTGCGCATGCTGGGCGAAGTGATGAACCGGGCGCCGGAAGGGCGCGCCGGCGCCGGCGGTCTGCGCCCGCAACTGGTTGGCAACATCACCTTCGACCAGGTGACGTTTCGCTATCCCGGCACCACCGCCACCGCGCTCGACCGCGCCAGCTTCACGATCGCTGCCGGTACCGTGGTCGGCATCGTGGGCCGCAGCGGCTCCGGCAAGACTACCGTGACCAAATTGATCCAGGGCCTGTACGGCTTACAGGAGGGCATCATCCGCTTCGATGCGGTCGATGCGCGTGAAATCGATCTGGCCCATCTGCGGCGCCAGATCGGCGTGGTCTTGCAAGAAAATTTCCTGTTCCGTGGCAGCGTGCGCGACAATATTTCGGTCGCCAAGCCCGATGCCACTTTCGAAGAAATCGTCGAAGCGGCTGCAGCGGCAGGCGCCGACGAATTCATCGAACGGATGCCGCAGGGATACGACACCTTGCTGGAAGAAAACGCTGCCAATCTCTCTGGCGGTCAAAAGCAACGGCTGTCGATTGCCCGCGCGCTGCTGGCCAAGCCGCGCATCCTGATCCTCGATGAAGCGGCCAGCGCGCTCGACCCGGAAAGCGAAGCGATTTTCATCCGCAATCTGTCGCGCATCGCGGTCGGACGCACCGTGGTGATGATTTCGCACCGCCTGTCGACGCTGGTCAATGCGGATGCGATCCTGGTCATGCAGCAGGGCAGCCTGATGGATAGCGGGCGGCATGAAGAATTGCTGGAACGAAGTTCAACTTACAAGCATTTATGGAACCAACAAACAAGCCACCTGTGAGCGCCCCGCGCAACGCCCGGGCCGGGAAACCGGCGATCGATTTCTTGCCCGATGCCGATGAAATCGAACTGCGTCCGCTGCCCAGGTTTGCCCGCATCACCTTGCCGGTGCTGGTGTGTGCGCTGATTGCTGCTGCGCTGTGGGCCAGTTTTTCCGAAGTCGACCAGGTGGTCGTGGCGCGCGGTCGCCTGATCAATCCCTTGCCCAACATCGTGGTGCAGCCGCTGGAGACCTCGATCGTGCAAAAGATCGAGGTGCGCGTTGGTCAGATCGTCAAGAAAGGCGATCGATTGGCCACGCTCGATCCGACCTTTGTACAAGCCGATGAAGCGCAATTGCGCGCCAAATTGCGCAGCCTGAACACGCAATCGGAAGGGCTCTCGAGCGAACTGTCGGGTGCATCCGGCGCGCCAGCGGTAGGCAGCGACGCCGACAGCCTGCTGCAAGCGCGCCTGTCGGCCGAGCGCAAGGGCAATTTCCAGGCTCAATTGAGAAAAATCGAAGAGAACGTGGCACGCCTGCGCGCCTCGCTCGAGACCAACCGGCGCGACCAGCAAGTGCTGGCAGCGCGGCTGAAGTCGGTGCTGGAAATCGAAACCATGCATGAAAAGCTGGTGGCGCAGCAATACGGTGCGCGCTTGCGCCTGCTGGAGGCGCAAGACAAGCGGCTCGAAGTCGAGCGCGACCAATTGCTGACCAAGAACCGGGAGCAGGAAATCAAGCGCGAACTGGGCGCGCTGGAAGCCGAGAAATCGGTCTTCGACAAGGGTTGGCGTCAAAAAGCGATGGAAGACATGCTGGCCATTTCGCGCGAACGCGAGTCGGTCACCGAGCAATTGCAAAAGACCGACAAGCGGCGTCAAATGGTCAGCCTGATCGCCCCATCGGACGCGGTCGTGCTGGAAATCGCGAAGCTGTCGCCCGGATCGATCGTGCGCGAAGCCGAAGCCTTTTTCACACTGGTGCCGCTGTCGGCCGAACTGGAGGCGGAAGTGCAGATCGACTCGCTCGATGTCGGCTACATCCGCAAAAGCGACGCCGTGCATGTCAAGTTCGACGCCTTCCCCTATCAGCGCCACGGCGACCTGGCAGCCACCGTGCGCACCATCAGCGAAGATGCCTTCCGGCGCGAGACGGCGCAGGGTGCGGGACTCGACGCCTATTATCTGAGCCGCATCGCGCTCGGCAAATCGCGCCTGAAAAGGATGACGCCGCAGGCCCGGCTGTTGCCCGGGATGACACTCACGGCCGAGATCGTGGTCGGCAAGCGCACCGTGATGTCCTATCTGCTGTGGCCATTGACCAAGGCGCTCGATGAATCGGTGCGGGAGCCGTGAACTGGACCGGCACCCGGCCCACAATCATTTCAACCGGAAACCCTGCCATCGACGTTAAACAGGGATTCCACCGTCGGCGATCCGTCCATGAAGCGTTGGCAAAATTGAGCAATGGAAAAAACAGCGATCCTTTGTTTTTTCTTGACGTTATCTTTATACAGGCACCGCTTTGACAACGTATACATCGACTTGGGCATCGTCGAAGGCCAGGTCGGCATCGGCGCCAACGCTGCTTGCCATGTGGCGCAGGGCCGCTTCCAGCGATGCGTTGTGCAAGCGGTGGCGTATCACTGGCGTACCCTGCACGATTTGAAAGCCGGTCCGCTGAAATAGCGCGAAGATGGTGGCGCGGCTGAACCAGCGTCGCTGGCACGGGCTGAGCAAACCGGCGTCGGCATATTCCAAATCACCGACCAGCAGGCGCAGCTGCAAGCTCCAGTGCTGGGCGTTAGGGATCACCGCGATCACGCTGGCATCGGCGCCGATGTTCTTGCGCAGCCGGGCGAGCAGTTGTTCTGGATCGGTACAGCGTTCCAGCGCCTGATCCAGGATCCAGCAGTCGGTACCGGCGTGGTCTTGAAAAAATGTGTCATCGAGCGTGTCGATGTCGCGCCCGATCAGCCGATGGCAGGTACTGTCGTTCATGCTGCTCTTGTCCGGATGACTGCCAACCGCAGTGTAGGTGCCGGCCGGCGTAGCCTCCATGCAGGCGCGCGCCAGCAGGGCATCGTTATCACCGATTTCAAGCAGCGCTGGGATGCCGGTTGGCAACAGGCTTTGCACCACCAGACGCAACTCTGATGCTTCTTTTGCCAAGCGGCTCCATTCGTCGAGGTTGTAGCCGCCGCTCAGCTTGACCGTGCCTTGCCAGTCGTGACGCAGGAAGTGTCGCTCGCCCGGCTTGGTGTTCAAGAAATCTTCCTTCAGCCAGTCCAACCCGCGCACCAGATCCAGCCCGGCTCGATGCAGCGCCAGCATCGGCTCAGTCATCGGTGCACCGTGCTTGGTAGGCATGGGCCAGGCCCGCAGCACTTCGATGTTGACCAGCATGCAGGCCGGATGCAGGTAGCGAATCGCACCGGCTTCGTAGTTGACATCGAAGCCGCCCTCATTGATGTGGTTGACGTAGCCGACCCCGTACATGCCCGGCTGAAGCTGGTCCGCCATGGCTTCGAGAAACCCGGCCTTCAGCACGAAGATGTCGGAGTCGAGTACCAGCACCGGGCCGCTCAGATCAAGGTTCTGGAAGGCCCAGGCCATGCCCGGTCCGTGGTGGATGTTGTAGTCAAAGTGGATGAAGCGCACGCCCGGATAGCGCGCGCAGACTGATTCCACGGCGCGGTAGTGCTCCTCGCCCGAGCCGTCAATGATGGTGACCGGATTTTGGTAAAAAGTCCGCAATGAACTCAGCAGATCTTCGATCAATTCGGCCGAATTGTAGGATACGGAAATGATTGGGATAGCGTCGATATTCATCACGGAAGGGGTCTCGTCGGATGTTGGGCGCTGTTCAACCGCGATTGTAGACGGCCTGTTCGGCTGCCTCGAGCGGAAACGAGGGCGTACCCTTCATTCGGGCATATGGTGCGTTCATCGCGCGTTTTTCGAAGAAAACCATGCTGTCGTAGTAGTGCACCGCGAAGGCCGAGCGGGTGAACTCGTTGACCACAAGGGCTGGGTCGTGCGAGTGCCAAGCTGTCAGCTGATCGAGCAGACTCTTGGTGTATTCGATGAAAGTGCCCTGCTTGCGGTACCCGCCGCCGAAGTTCGGCCAGTAGCTGGTGTGGGTATCCTCGCACAGGTAGACGCCTCCGTCTTTCAGATGGAACCACAGTTCCTGGAAACTGAGGATTTGCTGCGTCATTGTGTGACCGCCGTCGTCGATGATGATGTCGAATTTCGCATGGGTGTTGCAGATGTTGCGCAGCGAATCGCGGTCTTCCTGGTCGCCCACTATGATCTCGATGCGCTCCTCGGCCAGTTCGGCGCAGCGTGGATTGATGTCAACCCCGGTGATCTGGGCACCCGGGCCGAAATAATGCTTCCACATTTGCAGCGAACCGCCATGCAGCACGCCAAATTCGAGCAACGTCATGTCTTTGCCGCGGAACTGCTGGAAATGCCGCTCGTAGATTTCGAAATAGTGCATCCACTTGTGAATCATCCGGTGTTCGTGATTCTCAAAAAAATCAAGCAAGGAGCTTCCGTCAGCGTTCATATCCATCATTTATCCTCACTTTATGCTGTACGCCTTGCTATTTTAATTATCAAGGACGCAACTATTTTCATTAATCTGGCTCAAGCAATATATCGCTGAGATGGACTGTATTTCGGAAAAATAAGAGTGCATCATTTTTCCAATAGCAGTTGATAACCATTCTGGATGACCCCATTAATATCATCCAGGTTGTAATTGCCGTCCCTGATCTCGGCATGGTTAACCGCGATATATGCCGTAAACGCCGCAATTTTCGCCGCCAGCAGATTGAGGAACTCGGTACGGTCTTGCAGAAACAACTGATTTTTGTGTGCATCAGAAATCAGGCCAAACCATTCCATCGATGCCTTGATTTTCATCATGTTGCCGCGCTGATCTTGTGCGGCATGAATGCGGAAGTAACTGAGCGCATCGCTGATATAGACGCAGTCGCGGGTCGCCAGGATCGAGAGCCAGGTCGCAATATCTACCAGCACGCTGTAGTTGCGTCCAGCGAAGGTGCCGAAGACATCGCCGACATCGCAGCGTCGTAACAGTACCGTGGTCGGTTCGCCGATCAAGTTGGTGCCGTTGCTGAGCATCATGTTGCCGAACGATAGTCCCGTCACCAAGGTATCGATCGGGAACATTCTTTCGGTACCCGGCAGCGGCGGCAAATCATGTCCATGTTCATCGATCAGTTGGCGGAAGGACGTCACCAAGCCTATGTTCGGATGGTGCAGGTAGTAATGCATCATCCGCTTGATTTTTTCGGGATGAAACACATCATCATCCATCAGGTAATTGATGTATTCGCCTTGGGATAACTCGAGGCACTTGCCAAAATTCTCCAGGGCCGACATGCCTTGCTTGCGGTAGTAGATAATGTTCGGATGACGCTCCAGATAGGGTGCAATCCGCTGCTCGCTGAGGCCATCGTCACCATTGTCGCTGATGATGATTTCGATGTTTTCGTAACTTTGTTCCAGCACGCTTTTCAGGGCGATTTCCAGATAATCCGGACGGTTGTGAGTCGGAATCAGCACGCTCACCAGCGGCAGCGTTGAGATGCTGATGGGCCTGGTTTGTGCTGCGTTTGCATCTGCAGTCATGGATCCCTTGGGTGCGACTTGCAGCAGCATGTCTTCCAGATCCCGCACGAACTGCGGGCTGTCGAACAAGGAGCAAGTCAAACGATTTGCCATCAATTGTTGCTTCATCGCCGCGATTCTGGCTGGCTCTTGCGCCAGTGCGACCGCCTTGTCTTCGTAATCCTGAAGGGTGTGGGTGATCAATTCAGGCAAGCCGACCGCCAGCAGCAGGCTGCCTGCCATGCGCGAGGAAAAAGTGTGTCCTGCGCAAGTGAGTAGCGGCAAACCGGCCCACAACGCATCGCTCGCGGTGGTGCCGGCATTGAACGGGATGGTGTCGAGGAACAGATCGGCGACTTGATAGCGCGCCAGGTATTCTGCCGGAGGTGCGCGTTCGGCAAACAGCAACCGGGCCGGATCGACGCCGAGCTGCTCTGCGCTGGCCCGCAGATTCTGTCGCACCGAATCATGGTCCGACACCAGCCACAAGACGCTGCCGGGCACGCGCAGCAGGATGCGCATCCAGCTGGCGAAGACCTCTTCGGTGAACTTGAAATTATTGTTGAATGAGCAAAAAATGAATCCGTCGTCGGGCAAGGCGCAACTGGCGCGGGTCGGGCGTGGCCCGATCTCGCGCTGGCGGTCATTGATCTGGAACGAGTTCGGCATGTACAGCGCACGCTCGGTGAAATGCGGCGCCAGTTCCGGCGGCAACACGAAGCGATCGGCAATCACATAATCAATGCAGGGCAGGGCGGTGGAGCCGGGAAAACCGAGATAGGTCATCTGCACCGGAGCCGGGCGCCACGACAGGATGTCAGGACGGGTGCCCAGCGTCAAGCCGTGCAGGTCGACCAGGATATCGATTTCATGCGCGCGGATGCAGCGCGCCGCCTCTTCATCGCTCATGGCAGCGATCGAGATGTAATGGTCCATCGCCTTCACCACGCGCGCGCGCAGCGGCGTGCCGTCTTCCCGGCTCCATGAAAAAGCGAATACCTCGACCCGGTTGCGGTCATGCAACTCGTACAGCTCCGCGGTCAGGATCGAGACCGCGTGCGAGCACAGATCGGACGACAGATAGCCGATGCGCAATTTGTCGTGGCAATAGCCATCGCCTGGTGCCAGCGGCACGGTCGGCGCCAGCACTTTTTCGCTGACGAAGCGGCGCGCGGCGTCGAGCTGCATCTGCGGGTCGCCAGATGCGCTGAGCATCGCCAGCGCTGACGTGGCGTCGACCATCTCGGCCAGGCTGACGCCGGCTATCGCTTGATAGATCGGCCATTTGCATTGCTTCTGGCGCAAATGAATCACATGGGTCAGGACCTTGGGTTGCCTGGAGTCGAGCAGCAGGCTCTTGGTGAGCATGGCTTCGGCTTGCGGGAATTGCTTCCTGATTTCGAGCAAGCGTCCCAGATTATTGAGCGCCTGCACATGAAATTCCCTCTCGCCTGCCACGCCCGGATTGGAAATCGCCGTAGCCTGGTTCCACATCGCGAGCGCCTCGAGCGGCTCGCCCTTGCGTTCCAGCAGCGTCGCCAGATTGCAATGGGCTTCGATGAAGGTCGGCTTGAGCTGCAGGGCGCGGCGATAAGCCTGCTCCGCACCGGGATCATCGTTGGCATTGGCCAGACCCACGCCCAGGTTGAACAAGACGGCGTAGGCGAGCGGCGAGTCGGTGTTGTCGAGCCATAAGTGGTACAGGGCGCTGGCTTGATCCGGCTGATGCTCGTCGTTGAGCAACTGGGCAAGCTGGAACAATTCGATCACCGGCAGTTTGCCCTGTTTTGCCAGCGCAACGGCGCATGCGCTCGCTTGCGCGCTTTGCAGCAAACTCAGCGATTGGGACAATGCTTGAAGCTGGATCTGCAAATCGAGATCAGGAGTATTGTTCATGATTTTTACAGGTCCATCTGCTACTATTTTGCATTGAATGACAAGATCGGATCAATCCTTGCCAGCGCTTTATCAGTGAACTATTGTAAGCTACAAAAAACGCTTTTTGGCTTGAATTGAAGGGCTGAAAAGAGCTGGAAATGGTCCTCTGTTCGAGAGAGCCATTGCTGGTCTGATGGTGACATTGAAGCTTGCTCTGCAAGCACCAGGATTGGGTCTTGTACAACATTTCGCTGGCCTGGGTCCGGACGCCGGTCGCATGCACCTGCCTGGCTCCTGAAGTTTGCGTGCTTTGTCATGGACAACGCAGATTTTCTATATACTGACGGCAATTCCAAATTTTAAGGTTTGACCATGTCTCAAGAAGAATTTTCCGAACACGATTGGCGCCGATTTCTGAGCAGCCTGGGTGAAAATCCAGACCGCCCGGGCTTGGTGGAGACACCGGCGCGCGTTGCGAAGGCCTGGAAGCACTGGACCTCGGGTTACGGGCAAGAGCCGACCGACCTGTTGAAGGTGTTCGAAGACGGTGCCGAGCAATACAACGAATTGATCGTCGTGCGCGGGATTCCGGTCTACAGCCACTGCGAACACCATCTGGCGCCGTTTTTCGGCAAGGCCACGATCGGTTACGTTCCCAACGGCAAGATCGTCGGCCTGTCGAAATTGACCCGGCTGGTCGATTGCTTTTCCAAGCGCCTGCAGGTGCAGGAGCGGATGACGATACAGATCGCCAATGCGTTGATGGAAGCGCTGGACCCGATCGCGGTCGGCGTGGTCGTGCGCTGTCGCCACTTGTGCATGGAAAGCCGCGGCATCCGCACCCCGGGCGAAGAAACCATCACCTCGGCGATGCTGGGCGAATTGCAGCCCAATCTGGCGCTGCGCACCGAATTCCTGGCGCTGGCACGCGAAGCCTGAGTCTCAGAGGGCGGATCAGCAGCGAGTATCAATAACGCAGGTCAATAGCGCAGGTCAATAACGGTACTCGTGCACCAGATGCTTGGTGAAGTTGTATTTGCTGCCGCCCTCCAGCAGGTCGATCAGCCGCTTCGGGCTGCTGGCTGACATGAATGCGTCGGCTGCGCCATCGGTGCTGCGAAATTTCATCGCAGGGCTCAGGATCTGGTTGGCATTGATCTTCAGATGCTGGAACGATTTCGTCTTTTCATTGTTGAGGATGAAATGCAGTTCCTGCTTGAAGGTCAGGAACGCGATCTTCAGCCACCAGCCTTCATCCGGACCGTACACGACGACGTTCGAGAATTGCGTGTTTTTTTCGGTCAGCACCGGCTTGCCCAGGCGCTCGTTGATGCGTTTGATTGCTTCTGTCTTGATCATGGTGTTCTTTTCGTGTTGTTTCGTGATTCGATGAGGACGATTCCGCCGCGCTGGGCGTTATCGTCCGAGCCGCTGATTTTAGCCCCAAAATGCCTGACAGGCTTCATCGGGCTGGCGCGGTGGCGGGCTTGGCCGCTTCAGCTTGAAAGCGCAATCGTTCATCGAGCACCTTGAAGCTGCCGACCCGCCCGCCCCGCGGGTCGGTCAGTTTGCCTGCGCTGATGGCGCAAGTGTCGTTGTCGACCCGCCACAGCGCCGTGCCTGAGCGCAGGGTCCAGCTTGCATCCGGGTTGGCAAATACCTCGATCTGGACGGTGGATGCCGGCGTTTGCATCAGCTCCTGGCGGCGCTGGCAATCGGGCAAGTGCGCCACCACCAGCGTCAGCGTTGCATCTTCACTCCAGAAGTAATTTTGTGCGCGCAGCAGCGTGAGCGCATGGTCGCGTCCATCGATATAGTAAGACGCGGAATCATTGACGCAGCCAGCCAGCAGCAGCGCCATCATGGGTATCAGTATCTTGCGCATGGCCGGTTTCCGCTCTCGTTCGATTGAAGCCGACATCGTAGCAGGAAGGCGATGCTGGCCGGGCCCGATGTCGTCTTGTTCTTGTCGATTCAAGAGCGCAATGCTGCCTGGCTTCAGCGAAACGGCGGCCTCAACAGCGCGAAAAATTGATCCCACACCGACGGCGCTTGCGATGGCGCCGCATCGACCGCACGGACCGCACGGGCTGGTTCACGGGCGAGCAATTGAGCCAATTTCTGTTCGGCGATACGGCGTCCCTCGGCCGCGCTCAAGTGCTGCGGAATGCGCTTTGCCAGCGCGGGCGCATCGGCCAGCAACTCGCGTAACGCCTTTTCTCCCATCGCTTCGAGCTGCGACTCATAGTCGATCTGCAGCGTGCTTTCTATCTCTTCCAAGGTCAACATGTCATCGGTTCCCAGGTTAGGTGACGCTCAAAATGAACAACAACTTCCGGCAGCAGCGTCTGCGCGCCCGGACCAAATGCAGCATCGGGCGTCAAAGTTGTTTTTATAGTATCACCTGTGCTGCGTTGCAGCAATTTTATTTCGAGATCGGATCCCGTCTTTCGGACAAAAATCCGGGCAAAAAAAAGCCCGCTGGTAAAAGCGGGCTAAATCCAATTCCTTGCAGAAGTTGGAGGAGACAGATGCATTATGCTGCGCTGCCGCAAAATTTACCAATTTTAATTTTAAATACAGGATATGCCGGATGTGAATGAGTCGGCTGGCACATGCATGGGGCCAACTCGTTCAAAAAAAGCGGAAGGTGTTCTTTCCCGCATCCTTGGCGGCATACATTGCCGTATCCGCATTCTGCATCAATTCAATCGAGCCCTTGCCATCGGAGGGGAACATGGCGATGCCGATCGACGCTCCTACCTGCACCTCCTGAGTGTCAAATTTCATCGGCTCGTTGATGACGCCGATGATGCGCTCGGCGATGTGCGCCACCTCTTCCTTGCTGGCTGGATTGCGCAACTGGATGACAAATTCATCGCCACCGAGGCGTGCCACCGTATCCGACTGCCGCACCTGAGCCAGCAGCTTTTGCGCCACGCTCTTGAGCAAATCGTCGCCCATGTTGTGGCCGAACGTATCGTTGACGACCTTGAACCGGTCGAGGTCGAGAAACATCAGTGCCATGCCAAACTGTTCGCGTTCGGCGATCGCGATCTGCTGATCGAGCCGCTCCATCAGCAAGGCCCGATTCGGCAAATCGGTCAGTGCGTCGTGAAAAGCCAGATGCTTCAAGTACTCATCCTTGTGCCAGAGGTCGGTGATGTCGTTGAACACCGACACATAGCGGATCGGATTGCCAAACGAGTCGCAGTTCATCGTGATGGTCATCCGCTGCAGATACACTTCGCCATCCTTGCGGCGATTCCACATGTCGCCTTTCCAGCGGCCTTTGGTGGTCAGCTCTTGCCACATGGCGGCATAAAATGCCTGGTCGTGGTGATGCGATTTGAGCAGGCGGGTGGTCTGTCCGAGCGCCTCGTCACTGCGGTAGCCGGTGATCGCGTTGAAGGCTGGATTGACCGACAAGATGATCCCTTGCGCATCGGTGACCGTGATGCCTTCGAGGGTATTTTCGAAGACGCTGGCGGCCAGTTCGAGTTGCGCCTCCGCTTCCTTGAGTTCGGTCACATCGTTGGCGATGATGAAAATGCCGGCGACCCGGCCTTTGGCGTCGATGTCGGGGACATAGTTGCCCACGATGTAGCCCACGCTGCCATCAGCCTTGATCAGCGTGCGCTGGAACTGCTGCGTCTCGCCGGCGAGGGCCTTGATGATGTGCGGTTCATTGAGCGCATACAGTGGCTCGCCCATCAAGTCGCGGATGTGGGTGCCGATGATCGCCTCGGGCAGTTTTCCGAACCAGACTTCATAAGCTTTGTTGGC
>CANFGA010000026.1 GCA_947446335.1 Oxalobacteraceae bacterium
CACATCGGCGTCGATGCCACTTCCGGTCTGGTGCATACCTTGATCGGCACCGCCGGCAACGTCTCCGATGTCACGCAAGCCGGCGACCTGTTGCACGGCGATGAGGTTGCGGCACTCGGCGATGCCGGTTACCAGGGTGTGGAAAAGCGGGAAGAGAACCTGGGCAAAACGGTGGTCTGGCACGTCGCGATGAAGCGCTCCAAGCGCAAGGCGTTGCCGAACAACAAGTTGGACCGCATGCAAGAAAAACTCGAAGTTCTGAAGGCGAGCGTGCGGGCGAAAGTGGAGCATCCGTTTCATGTGCTGAAGAACCTGTTCCGTCATCGCAAGGCGCGTTACCGTGGCCTGGCCAAGAACACCGCGCAATTGTTTACCTTGTTCGGCTTTGCCAATCTGGTGCTCGCTGGCCGGCGTTTTACATTACCCAAAACCCGAAGACCGTCCTGAGCGCTGAAAAGCGCGAAATGCACGGTAGATTCACCGAATAAAACCGACTTTTTTGCAAAATGGCACCGAATTCCGGTGGTTGGATAAATTCGTCTCGTCAAAAGTCGATGCCACGCCAAAAACGTCAATTGTTCAGCGCTTCCCTAAGTAATAAAATGCTATGTCGCGCCTGAGTGTTGAACTGCTTGTCATCCCCTCGCTCAAATGAAGTATTCATGGACCGAACGGGAGGGCGCGATGAACATGTCTGGCTTCCAGGTGTTGGCGAATCAGCTGGCGGCGCTGTCGGTGGCGCAGCGCGAGGCGATTCGCGAACAGCTAGTGCAGTTGTCGAGCAAGGATGAAGTGGCGGAGTTGGCGAGCATGTTCAGCGCCCGGTGTACGAGTTGTCCACATTGCGGCGGCACTGCGTTGTATCGACATGGCCAGGCGCACGGCTTGGCGCGCTATCGTTGCCGTGCATGTCATAAAACCTTCAACCCATTGACGGGTACACCGCTGGCGCATCTACGCCTGCGTCACAAATGGCTCTCCTATCATCAGTGCTTGCTCGATTCGCTGACCATTCGCAAAAGTGCCGCCACAGTCGACATCAGTCGCAACACCAGCTTCCGGTGGCGACATCGTTTCCTTGACTGGGTAAAAAATGATCGCTCGGAGCGCTTGCATGGGATCGCCGAAGCCGATGAAATGTATGTGCTGGAGTCAGAAAAAGGCGCACGACACTTGCAGCGCGTTGCGCGAAAGCGCGGTGGTGCCGCCACCCAGCGCGGCACGTCGAAGGAACAGGTTTGCGTGCTGGTGGCGCGTGACAGAACCGGACAGACACTCAACTTTGTCACCGGTCGCGGCCCGGTCAGCAAGGCGCAACTGCATCAATGTCTGCGCCCAGCGCTTGATCCGGATATCTTGCTGGTCAGCGATTTGAACGCCGTCTATCGCTACTTCGCGCGCGAGGCCGAAATCAGCTACGAGTCAATTAATGTGCATGCCAAACAGCGGGTGCGCGGCGCCATTCACGTTCAAAACGTGAATGCGTATCACAGTCGTTGCCGCCAGTGGCTAAGGCGCTTCCATGGTGTGGCGACACACTATCTTGCCAATTACCTCGGATGGCAATGGGCACTCGATGCCCATCGTATCAATGCACCGTTGGAACTCCTGAAGGCATCTGTCGGAGTGTTTCCACATTTAGCCGCGACATAGCCTAATAAAACTTAACAGGGTGTTGAAAAAGGCATAAATACCTTCGGGTTTTATCGACATTCAGTCGAATTTTTCGTCTTGAAACCCGCATTCCGCCTAAAAATCTGTTTCTAGCCGGTTTTCATGCCGTTTTTGACGATTTTTGCGTCGTTCCGCCCACTCTAGGCGGATTTTTCCTATATCGCTGACAAACGCCAGCCAAAAATCGTCGCCATCCGCGTCAGGTTGTACGCTGCAAAAGTAAAAATCGTTTGCGCCTTGACCTTCGCCAAGCCGACGAAACGCGCCTTGCGTAGTCCGCCGATGGTCTTGCTCCAGCCGAAGATTTCCTCGACCAATTTACGTTTTTTCAAACTGACCGTGTAACCGGCGTGGCGCGTCGTGCGGCTATCGATGGCACTGTTTTTCTTTTGCGATACGTGTGGCGTCATCTTCAAATCGCGCAGGTCTTTGACGAAACCGGCGGTGTCGTAGCCCTTGTCTGCACCCAGTGTCGAACCTGGTTTCATGGTCCGCTTCGCCATCACCAGGGCCGCGTCGCGCTCGGCCGTGCCGGTCGCGAGCGTTGTTTCTGCATCCACCACCAGGCCATTGCGATTTTCCATCAGTGCATGGCTCAGGTAGCTCATGCGCGATTTGTCGCCTTCGCTCTTCTTGTACAGCCGTGCATCCGGGTCAGTCGTCGAATAATGCGTCACGTTGGAACGCTTTTCACCCTTGAAATCGACTGTCGGATTACGGCCGCCACCCTCGGGCGGCGTGCCGCTGCCGTCCTTCTTGACGAAACTCTTCATCGACGCCCTGGCTTCAACCTGGGTTCCTTCGACCGTGAAATGGCCGTCAGAAATCAAGTCTTGCCATTTGGCGATGCGCAGCACCTGAGCGAAGAATCGTTGAGCCACGTTCTCGCTGAACAGGCGGTCGCGATTGGCGCTGAATGTCGAATGATTCCATGCAGCCTCATCGATATTCATGCCCACGAACCAGCGATAGAGCAGGTTGTACTCGATGTGCTGGACAAGTTGCCGCTCCGAACGAATCGTGAACAAGCTCTGGAGAAGACTGACACGCAGCAAGCGCTCGGGCGCAATCGATGGCTGGCTGCGCCGCGAATACAGGGGCGCAAGGTCGGCACTCATGCTGCACAAAATGCCATCGACCAGAACGCGCAGCTTGCGCTGAGGATGCGCCTCCGGAATCCGTTCTTACAGATTGCGGTAGCTGTACAGGGTGTGCTGGGTGACGTCGGTCTTGCGCATGGCATCAGGCGAAAAAGTTGTTCATCATATACAACGTATGCCCTGGGCAACCAGTTGACAGGGACTTGGAATTTTTCAACAGCCTGATAACTAATTACACAACATAAGGTGCGCTTTCGATAGTAAAAATAAAGAAATAAAAGTTGCATAAAAGTTAATATTTCTATTGGCTAAGTTGTCGATTTAGTTAATTTATTAACAATAAACTACGTCGACGGCAGGCCCATTATCGCCGTCTTCGATGATTCGTCGATACATCACTATATTGGTAAAAAAATTCGAGAAATGGCTCTGCAATCGTCGAATCATCCCTGCCTATCTGGCGCCCTAAATTTCCGAGCTTGATCTGATCGTGATTCTCTTGAAGTAGGCCAAATGCCACTGGCATAAAGTTATCATTTTTGAAAAAACCTGCTACATGAAGTCAAAGAAATTATAGCGATAAATTTGAAATACGTTACACATGACTACTTAGTCAGGCAGAATATAAATAAAAAAATATCGAAAAAATTATTGACATTAGGCAGTAAATAGATAAAAGTAGATGCACCTAACAGTGTTAATAATTTAGCAAAACCGGTTTATGTCATCTATATGAAACGGGGAGTTATCTGTCACTAGGGAAGCTGCATGGAATTTCGATCGATATGTTTTGAGCGAATAGCCATTGCGGTTAATGTCCTGCCATTGAACTGACGCACTAAATGACGGGTTTTATTGATTGGTATTTTTTTAAATTAATGGAGTATCAAATGAATCGTATCCTGAATCTGCAACGTCTGGCACCTGAGCAAAGCAACTTCCTGCAAGGTAACAGCTCCGGTAGCTCCGCGCACTCCTGCTGTAACTAAGTAAACCAAGTAGGGCAGAGAGCAATGGTGCCTGCATCGTTGCTCTTTTTGGTATACGTTTTACGACAAGATTCATATTCCTGTTGTGCCAAGTTGTACGGTTTTTTCCAGGCCAAGTTGAGTAAAAAAATAAAAAAGCAAATTCTTTGGCTTGCGTGTTCAATGGCTTGACGTTTAACTTTCAGTATCAATTTTATATTTGAAAATAATTAATTTTAAGGGAATGGGAAATGCTGGATAAGCCAAGTTCATTTCGAGAAGCGCGCCATATCAACAAGATATTCTTCCTCGGAGCTGACGAGCGTTTTTATGAGCCAAATTATGCACATTATCGCCCATCCGATGATTTTGTCGACTTGATCAAGGCTATGCTTGAAGCGCATGGAAGGTCATGGAAAACGCATCGGAAGGATGTGTGGACATACGTCACGGCTCCTCCCGAAGAGATAGCAAGTAAGCTGCCAACTCAGGGTTGGAAAATTCATGTTTCCGCAAATGTGACCAATTGCCGCGACATCTTGGTGAAAGTTTCCGCTCTTGCATTAGAGCAAGGCATCCAATTCAAGTTCGCTAATGATATCAATACGCTCAAGCTGATGACGACGAAGCGATGGACGCGCGGCGGTTCCGGCAAGTTTATTACCATATATCCGTCCACCGATAAAAAGTTTCACCAGTTTATCGAATGCGCCTATACCCTTCTGAAGAACGATGTTGGTTCCTATGTCCTGTCCGACCGGCGCTACAAGGATTGTCGTTGCCTCTATTACCGTTATGGCACTTTTCTTGCTGTCAATCGGATCAGCTACTTGGGCCAGAATCATCAGGTACTGATTTCGCCCGATGGCGAGGAGGTGCTCGATAAACGCAATCCCTTTTTCGAGACGCCGCCGTGGGTAACTGATCCCTTCCCTTCTGACGAATCCGACCAAGGCGAAATGACGCTCAATGAAGGGCGTTTTTCGGTCAAGAGCGCACTGGGGTTTTCAAATACTGGCGGTGTCTATCTTGCGACCGACACCTCGACCGGGAAGGAAGTTGTCATCAAGGAAGCGCGGCCGTATGTTGAACTTGGCACCAATTGCCAGGATGCGACTACCCGCCTTGCCCAAGAAGCGAAGATCCTGCGCGCTCTGGAGGGGCTGGGTTTCGTGCCCAAGGTATATTCCACTTTCTGGGATTGGGAAAATTTCTACCTTGTCGAAGAGTACTTTGACGCTCTTGACATGCGCGAAGTGATGGTGTTGCATACCCCGCTTCTTCGCGTCAATCCTACCCTGGCCGACAGCGAAGAGTTTTATGATACCTACAAGCGCATGTTCACAAGTCTCCTGCAGGCGATCGATCAGGTTCACGTGAAAGGCGTGGTCATTGGTGACTTGTCGCCAATGAACATCCTAGTTGAAAAATCTACCATGACCGTCCGGCTCATCGACCTCGAAGGCGCTTTTCGGCCGCTGGTCGAGGCCGCCCAGGACATCCACACTCCAGGATTTCGCCCTAAGGTCAAGGGACGCAAGCCGGAAAGCAACCGCCAGGACGATATCTACGCGGTCGGAGCGATCATGATGTACAGCATGTTCCCGATTGCTGCCATGGCATTTCTCCGAGACGATCTATTTACCACGGTGTTGCCCACCGTCGTGGCTGATATCGGGTGGTCGAACACGCCTGTTCTGCATGTCATCCAGCAGCTCGTCAGTAATGCCATTTCTTGCCGTGAGGCCATCGAACTGCTGGATGTCCCGGCAATGATCGAGCAGCCGATGGCAAGGCCGTGTGCCCACACCGCGCTTGCAGCGGACGCCTGCGGCCAAATGGCGCAGTTCATCACACGCAACTATCGCTTGGAAGAGTTGTACACCCTGTTTCCGGTGGACCCCTTCGGCGCCCATACCAATCCAGCGGGTCTTGGGTTTGGTTCTACTGGCATTATTCAGTCGTTGTTGAAATGCGGCTTTGCGGTGCCCGAAGAGGCCCTGGATCGCTACAATAAAGAGATCGCGACCGTAGAACCGACAGCAATTGCGCCGGGATTGTTGGTCGGCTCTGCAGGCATGGCTTGGGCTTTACTGGGGATCGGAGATCTGAAGTCCGGCAAGCGCTTCCTGCAGTATGCTAATAACAGTCGACTCCTACGTGCGCACCATTCGCTCTATTACGGTATGGCCGGCATCGGCATGGCGAACCTGGCTGCGTATCGCATGTTGGGCGATCGGCAGTACCTCGAGATGGCGACTGATCTGGCGGAAACGCTGGCCGCGACAGCAGTCGAGAGCGGGAAAGGCCTGCACTGGGAAGACGATGGCGGAATCCGGATAGGATTCGGATATGGCCAGAGCGGCGTCGCCTTGTTCTTTCTGCGTCTGTCCCAGGTACTGGAAGTAACGAAATGGCGCGAGATGGGCAGGAAAGCACTGGAGTATGACCTGTCGTTTGGCCACCAGCTGGAGCCTGGAGTTACCACCTTTGGGGGTTCACCCGAAGAGACGCAAACCTATGAACCCTATATCGAGCAAGGAAGCGCCGGCATCGCCAAGGTCGCCATCCGTTACGGGCTGTGGGATCAGCTCGATGGCATTCTGGCCGATACGCACCGAAAGTACTCCGGCTATCCTGGACTGATTTACGGCCTGAGCGGACTGATCGACGTGCTGCTCGACGCCTACCTGTATTCGCAGGACAAAAAATATCTGGAAATGACGGAACGGCCGCTGCAAGGACTCACGGATTTGTATCTGTTTCAGGACAAGGATGGGTTGGCAACCTCTGGCGAGAACATGTTTCGCATCTCCTGCGACTACGCTACCGGGATCGCCGGTGTCATGAGAACACTGCATAGGTGGGCTCATCTGCAGCCGGACGAATTTTGTTTGGATGAGCTTGATGACATGGCCGCGCTGTCCCGCGTTGTGCCTCCGGACGCGCTACGCGCCACGTAACCAGATTGAATATATATGCACTCGACAAAGAACTGTGAAAGTGATGGGCAAGGGATGACTGCGGCAACGAATCTGTATCCCTCGTCGTTGCAGTGTTTCATTCTTCTCCTCGGTGAATACCGGGCGAAATACGTGCTGATCACCCTATGCGCCGCTGCGGAGGGCGGTGCCCAAGCGCTGCTGCATCCTTTGCTGATGAAGGCCATTTTCGACGCAGTATCCCTTCGTGCGGATTTCGGTAGTTTTATCTATCTGGTCGTGCTCTATCTTGCGCTGGGAGTTTCGCTCAACATACTGAATTACCTGCTCTCGCTATTGCAGCAGAAGCTGGAAAATCAGATCGTCGGGCAAGCCAGCGGCCACCTGCTGCGCGCTTTTTTCGGCAAGGACTACCGCGAAATTCTGCGCGAAGGAAGCGGCTACTACGTGGCGCGCATCCGGTCCGACGTGAAGGACGGTCTGGTGCCGATGTTGACCGTCGTAAGGGAGATGACAGTCAACATCGTCACCTTTGTCACCCTGGTGTCGGTGTTGATTTACCTCTCCTGGCAGGCGTTCATGATCCTGGCCGTGATCATCCCTGTCGCGACGCTGGTGAGCATCACGGTGAGCAAGAAGATTCGTGGCCTGACCATCATCGAGCGGGACAACGAGGCAGCCCTTCTGGACACGCTTACCAAATCCGTGGGTGCCTTCAAAATGGTGTGCACCTTCCGGATGGTCCCCAAGACACTCGGCACCTTCTCTAAGAGCATGGATTACGTGCTCGATGCGGGATACAAGAAATTTCGCGTCATTCGGCTGCTTCAGGGCGCGAGCGATCTGACGATGGTGATCTCCGACGTCTGTTCGATTTTCGTGGGAGCGCTTTTCGTATTCCGCAACCAGATGACGATCGGTTCGTTCATTGCTTTCATGAACGCCTTCTGGCGCTCGGGCACTACCCTCATCAACATTTTCCGGCAATCAGCGGAACTGCACAGCCATAGCGCCACGATCAACCGACTGGTAGCGTTCATGAAGGAACAGGCCAGCGCGCCCTGTCACCAGACCGGAACTGCTCTTTGCGCGGCAGCGATCAGCTATGGCTACGGGTCCGAGCGCATCATTTCGGATTTCTCGATGCGCGTCGAGCCGGGAAAAAGCGCCCTGATCGTCGGCCAGAACGGCTCCGGCAAGACGACGCTTGCCAATATCCTGGCCGGTTACCTGGCCCCGTCCGGGGGGCAACTTGAACTTCCTGCCCGGATCAGCGCTGTTACCTTGCCGATCCAATTCCCGCCCACCAAAGTCGGCGATCTACCGGCGCATGGCGACCTGCTTGGCCTGTTCGGGATCGACGAACCCGGCATTCTGGAAGCCTATCCGGATCAGCTGTCAGCTGGTCAACAGCAAAAGCTGTCGCTGGCACTGGCATTGTCGATCGATGCGGACCTGTACATTCTGGACGAACCGCTCGCGAATCTGGACGTGGCGACCCGTTCCATTGCCATCAAAGAAATCCAGCGCCGCACGCGCGGAAAGATCCTCGTGATGATCATGCATGGCGCCGACGAATACGCGACCATGTTCGATCAGGTGCATACGCTCGGAATCAATCCAGAACGCACCGAATTGCAGGCAGAAATGCTCAGCTGCTGAAAACGGATGGTTGGAACAAGCCCGTAAATGCGTGACCAGGGATGGAATCAGTTAATTGATAGTTTCTAAATTTTCATAGGATGTGTCAGAAAATGCTGAGTTATCATTTGAAAGTGGCTTTGCACAACACGAAGCGGAACAAGGCTCTCACCGTGTTGATGGTATTGGCCATTGCCGTCGGCATCGGCGCGAGCATGACGACTCTGACCGTGACGCACCTGCTGTCCGGCGATCCATTGCCGGGGCGCAGCCAGGACATCTATTATCCCCAGATCGACGTTTCCCCCAACTCGAAGGGGCGTGAACCACTGGACGTGCTCGATTATCGGACGGCCATCGACCTGTGGAGTGCAAAGCAAGGCGCTGCGCAGACTCTGGTAGCAGGAAGTCAGGTCAAGCTGCGCGCGCCGGATACTGCATTGCCGCCTCTGATGATGTCGATGGTATCGACCACGTCGGACTTCTTTTCCATGTTCGATATTCCTTTCCAGTACGGAAAAGGCTGGAGCCCGGACGATGACGCCACGCGCGCGCGCGTGGCCGTGATTTCGGCGAGTCTGAACGAGAAGCTGTTTGGTGGTGCGGACAGCGTCGGTCGGACCATCCGCCTGGGTAATGCGGACGTGCGGATCGCCGGCGTGCTGGCGCTCTGGCGGCCCGCCCCGCTGTTTTACAAGGTTCGCGGCGGCCGCTTCTCCAATGGAGATACATCGAACTTCTACGGCAAATCCGACGATCTGTTCGTCCCTTTTTCCACGAGCCTGGAAGTCAATGCGGGCAATTTCCAGGCGTTCACCTGCTGGGGTACGCCCGACCGGCCAGGCTATCTCGAAAATTCGCCATGCGTATGGGTAGCCCTCTGGGTTCGACTCGACAGCGACAAGGTGGCTGCCTACGATCGTTTCCTGCACAACTACGCAGCGCAGCAAAAGGAAATGGGCCGGATCAAGTATGCCGATAACACCCGCCTGCGCTCGCTCATGCAATGGCTCGACTTTAACCGCGTGGTGCCGAGCGACGTCAAGCTGCAGACCACGCTGGCCTTTGCATTTCTGGCGATCTGCCTGAGCAACGTGGTAGGTCTGCTGCTAACCAAATTTCTACGCCATAGCGCCGAAACCGGGCTGCGCCGGGCGCTGGGCGCCACGCGCATCGCGGTCTTCACCCAGTGCATGGTGGAGTCGGCTGTCGTGGGCGTCTGCGGCGGCATAGGCGGCTTGCTGCTGACCCAGCTCGGTCTGTACCTAGTGCGCCGTCAACCCGTGCCGTATGTCGACATGGCTTATCTGGACGTGCCGATGTTCTTGTTGACATTCGCGTTGTCCGTGGCGGTGAGCCTGGTCGCTGGAATGTTGCCAGCCTTGCGCGCCACGCTGATCCAGCCCGCGTCGCAGTTGAATCAGTTATAGAGGATGCCATGCAGACCCGTTTTATTATTGCCGCCCTGCGCAAGCACAGACTGGCTACCTTCCTGATTACATTGCAAATTTCCTTGGCCTGCGCGGTGCTGTGCAACGCCTGCTTTCTGGTTGTGGAGCGGTTTCAGACGACCCAGATCGACAGCGGTGTGGCGGAGGCTTCCTTGGGGGTCATTAAGTTGTCGGGGTTCGACCCGCAGCAAGCGAACGATCTGAACGCCCGCGTGATCAATGCGTTGCGCGGCGTCGCTGGCGTGCAAGCCATCAGTGCGGTCAACATGGTGCCGTTTGGCGAGTCTGCAGCCCGGGCCGGGGTTATGCTCGATCCGGAAAAAAAGCACTTCGGCGGTGTGATCGATTTTTATGTTGGCGACAGCAACGCCATCGAGGCTTTTGGACTGCGACTGGTAGCCGGGCGTTTGCCGGCGCCGGACGAGTACAACCCGGTCACCCAATATGTTCCCGCTAATCCGCCCATACTGATCACGCGCACGCTGGCAGCGCATTTCTGGCCTGGCCAAAACCCGGTCGGACAGCAGATTTGGGCCATGGACACGAGTTTCAAGGTCATTGGTGTGATCGATCACCTTTCCGTGGTCGCCCCTGGTGGCGGTGAAAGCGAGGATCCGGATTGGTCTGTCTTCGTGCCGGCGGTGGCCGGGCTGCACCTGTCAGGCAAGTACCTGATCCGGGGAAGCCTAACCGACATGACGCGGATCATGCGCGATTCCAAACAGGCTGTGCTCAACGCTGCTTCCGATACCGTCCTCGACCTGGACCAGAGCCGCAGCCTGATCGAACTGCGCGATAGCTATTTTGAAAGTTCCCTAGTAATGGTGGCATTGCTGATGAGCGTGATCGTCGCCCTGCTGGGGACGACGGCACTGGGCATTGTCGGGCTTTCCAGCTTCTGGGTAATTCAGCGGCGTAAGCAGATCGGCATCCGGCGTGCACTGGGCGCAACTAAAGGCGACGTTCTGCGTTATTTCCAGATTGAGAACTTGATCATCGTCACACTGGGCATCCTGCTAGGCATGATGCTCGCCTATGGACTGAACCTCGGCCTGATGCGGTTCTACGAACTGCCACGGCTGCCGATCTGGTACCTGCCGATCGGCGCCGTCATGCTCTGGATAATCGGACAGATTGCGGTACTGGTTCCGGCAATGCAGGCCTCTGCCATCTCGCCGATGGCGGCCATAAAAGGACTCCAATAATGCACATCCTTTTGCGCTGGTCGCCATCGCCGAGACAGTCATGTTCCACACGCTTGGAGGCCGCTGCGCATGCGGTCTTCAAATGACGCCAATTTTACTGCTTACCATACATGATCGCCGACACCTTCGTCCAGGACACCCACCGTCCCCCCACCCGCTCGCGTGGGCCGCTTTGGCTCGCCACCGGCCTGGTTGTCCTTGCGCTACTCGCTTGGGCCGGCTGGCACTTCAACGGCGTGCTGACTGGCGGCCCCAGCTATAGCCGCGACCGCCTCACCTTCGGCACCGTGGAACTAGGCGATTTGACGCGCGACGTGGCCGCCGAGGGCCGCGTAGTGGCGTCAGCGGCGCCCACGCTCTATGCCGGCTCCGCTGGCACGGCTACCTTTGCCGTACAGTCCGGCAACATTATCAAGGCCGGCCAGATTCTGGTGCGGATCTCCAGCCCGGAGCTGTTGGCGAGTCTCGCCCAGGCGCGCAGCGCCGCCGATGCCCTCAAGAGCGACTGGCGGCGCGCCGAAGCCGATACCCGCCAGGCCCGCGCCAGCGCCGAAGCCGACGTGCAGACCGCCGCGCTCGCTCGCACGACCGCCGAGAACGACCTTGCCCGTCAAACCCGTGCCTTCGAGGCCGGTGCCGCCGCAGGTATGGCGGTCGATCAGGCACACGACGCGCTGGCCCGTGCCAGTATTACGCATGAGCAATCCAAACTGGCGCTGACGCTGAAGGACAATTCCATACGCTTCGAACTCGCCGCCCGCCGCCAGGCCCACGAGCGTGCCGCGCTGCAAGTGGCCGATTTGCAGCGCCAACAGGGTGAACTGGCGGTGCGCGCACCAGTGGACGGTCAAGTGGGCGAGCTCTTTGTGGCCGACCAGTCCACCGTTGCAAAAGACGCCAAGCTGGTGGCCGTCATCGATCTCACCCAGCTTGAAGTGCAATTGCAAGTAGCCGAAAGCCAGGCGCGCGAACTGGCGCCAGGCATGCAGGGAGAAATAAGCGGCAACGGCCAGCATTGGCGTGGACGCATCAGCAGCGTTTCGCCCGTAGTGGTCAACGGCGAAGTGGCTGCCCGTCTACGCTTTGACGGTACCCAGCCTGAAGCGCTGCGTCAGAACCAGCGCCTTTCGGTGCGTGTGCTGCTCGATCACCGCAAGCGGGTGTTGCGCGTGGAGCGCGGCTCGTTCGTCGAAGAGGGTGGAGGGCGCTGGGCTTATGTAACACAAGGCAATATCGCTACCAAGCGTCCCATTCGCCTCGGCGCGCAAAGTCTGACCCAAGTCGAGGTGCTGGACGGCCTCAAGACCGGTGACAAAATCGTCATTGCCGGCAGTGGCGTGTTCAAGAGCGCCGATCGTGTTCAATTGACTCAGTAAGGAATTGCCATGTTGCAGATGTATCACATTACCAAGGTCTACCAAACCGAAACGGTTGAAACCGCTGCACTACGTGACTTTAATCTGAGCGTTGCAAAGGGGGAGTTCGTCGCCGTCACAGGCCCATCTGGCTCTGGCAAGAGCACGTTTTTGAGTATCGCCGGCCTGCTCGAAGCGTCCACCGCCGGCCGCTATGTCCTCGATGGCACCGATGTGAGCGGCATGAACGACAACCAGCGCAGCCATCTACGGAACGAAAAAATCGGTTTTATCTTCCAGGCCTTCAACCTGATCTCGGACCTGAACGTCATCGACAATATCGAAGTCCCGCTGGGCTACCGGGGTCTCAGGGCCACCGAGCGGCGCGAACTCGCACAGGCCGCGCTGGCCAGGGTAGGGCTGTCTGGCCGGGCAAAACACTACCCGGCCCAACTTTCCGGTGGCCAGCAACAGCGCGTCGCCATTGCCCGTGCCCTCGCCGCGACGCCGCCATTGCTGCTGGCTGACGAACCCACCGGCAACCTCGACAGTGGGATGGCCCGCGGCGTGATGGAACTGCTGGAAGAGTTGCACGCCAGCGGCTCGACGATCGTCATGGTCACGCACGATTTGCACCTTGCCGAGCGCGCCCAGCGCATCGTGCGCGTCATGGACGGGCAGGTGGCCGATATACAGCACGACATCGCGCTGGTCAATCCGATCGGATTCACGGCTTGAAGCATATTGTGTGTGGTTTTCTATTTGCCACTTGCGCCCATGTGGCGGCAGAACCTAGCGACGACCTGCTGACCTTGTACACCCAGGCCCGCCACAACTACCCGGCATTGCAACAGGCCGTCGCGCAGGCGGGCGCGGCCGACGCCGACGCCGATAGGGTGCGTGCCGCGCTGCTGCCGCAATGGAATCTGAATGTGACGCCTCAGCGCACGGATGGCACGACCACGAATGTTGCTACCAGCCAGATCAGCCAGGCGCTTATCAACCTGGCTGCGATGGATTCCTGGAAAGCCGCGCGTTCCGATGCTATTGCGCAAGACGCCAACCTGCGGGCGGCCAAGCAAGCGTTGCTGGCAGAGGTCGCTGTGCGCTACTTCACGTTGCTTTCCGCACAAAATCAGCTGAGCATACTGACCGCCAACGAGGCCGCGTTTGCTGAGCTCGTGCGGCAAAGCGAGGTGCGCGTAGCCGAGCGGCTGTCGGCCCAGGTTGACGTGGACCAGGCCCGCGCCTACCTCGGGCTCGCCCAAGGCGCCACGCAGCAGGCACGCGAAACGGTGGCCGACGGGCGTCAAGCCATCCAGGAACTCACGGGTCAGTCGCCCTTGCCGCTTCGTCCCCTGCGCAAAGGTTTTCGCCCCGTGGCGCCGCAACCATCCAACCCGGCTGCCTGGGAGGCCGGGTTGGATGGTCATCCTCTGCTGCAGGCGGGTAGCGCCAGTGTAGTTGCGGCACAGGAACGCATTAATGCGGCCCGCGCGGGGCATCTGCCGACCTTGGGTCTGACCTTCACCACGCAGCGAGCGCCGATGGGCAGTTTGCCCACAGGCCCGCAGTCCACAAATAGCTCCCTGGGCCTGCAACTGACGATTCCCTTGTACCAGGGAGGTGCTACGTTCGCGCAGCAAAAACAAGCCGTGTTCGCGCGGGATGCCACGTCGGCACAGCTCGAAGCGAGCCGCCGAAGTATCGTGCGTAATATCCACGCGCAGTGGCGGGCCGCACAGGGCAGCGTGACGGAAATCATCACCTCCGAGGCGGCGGCCTTGGCCGCCGACCGCTCGCTTACAGCAGTCCGCTCGGGCCATCAGTACGGCATGCGCAGCCTGTTCGATGTGCTCAATGCCATCCAGACCAATGGCCAAGCGAAACTGGGACTCACTCAGGCACGCCACCGCTACGTGGTCGCGCTGCTGCTGCTGAAACAGGCGGCGGGGCGCTTGAGTGTCGATGACCTCGTCAGCATTAATGCGTTGTTGGAACCTTGAATTGAAGTAATAGGTCTATGAATCCCAGCCTAATCAGCCTTTGATTTCGGTGGCTAAATCCTGGACATGGGGCAGCAGCGAATCCCAGTCACCTGGGGTAATTCGGTGTCCGTGCCAACGTGAGACCATGTCCGGCATGCCGAGCTTTTGCGCTGCGCAGTACTCGAGTACGCCGAGTTTCTGGCTGTTGACGTCCTGCATGTCGGTTGAAACGCGCAGATAGGCGTAAATGGTCATGAAGTGTCCTGTTGGCATTCGTGTTCAGATAATGCATTTATTTGAACACATAGCGTTCAAAACAATGGCTTATTTCTGTGCAGAGAAAACGATC
>CANFGA010000027.1 GCA_947446335.1 Oxalobacteraceae bacterium
AATGCCGCGTTCGGGTCTATCGTTACTGGTCTGACGGTTTAATACGGCGAACGACTGGCAAGCATGACCGGCAATACAGGTCATGTTTCCAGTTCACGTGCAGCGCATCCATGACTAGATCGATGGATGCGCTGCACGTATCGATGCGAGTGCATCGCATCGAATCAATTTCAGTCGCTAGTCACTCTTGATAGCACTCAAGCAACATCATTCCAGGCTGAACGGGAATACCGGCTCGGCGACGCTGCCGTCAAGTCAATGAAACGGGCCATGTATGGAGCAGATCAACATTTTCAGCCTGCTGTGCGCCTTGCTGCTCGGTGCGCTGCTCGCTTGCGCCTGCCGCAGCGACGCGCGCGCGCGCCGCATTCCAAACCAACTGGTGCTGGCCGGCGCGCTGGCCGGACTCGCCATCAACACATTTTCAGCGCCGGGGCACGGGCTGTTTGATGCCGTGCCCGGCGGTCTGGGTTTTCTGAGCGCGCTCGCCGGCTTCGGCACCGGTCTCGCCCTGCTGCTGCCTCTATACGCGATGCGGGTGATGGGTGCCGGCGACGTCAAGCTGATGGCGATGGTCGGCAGCTTCCTCGGCACTGTGGCAGCGCTCGACGCGGTGCTGATGACTTTCATCGCCGGCGGCGTGCTCGCGCTCGCGATGGCCTTGAGGCACGGCATCCTGCTCAGCACCTTGACCAACGTGCGCGCGATGCTCACCCATACGCTGGTCGCGGCGATGACCGGCCAGGATACGCGTGTCGAACCGGTTGCCGCACCAGGCGCCGTGACACTGCCTTACGCATTCGCGATCGCGGCCGGCACTTGCGCGCAGATAGTGCTGGCGCGTCAAGGCCATGTGTTTTTTTCATGAAGGCCATCCTGAACCTGATGCGGCCTGACGGGCGCTGTCGCAGCGACGATGAATGGCGCTTGCGCGCTGTACCGACAACGATCTCGACCACGGCATCAACTCGGCCTCTGCTCCGAATGCTTTACCTGACACGACAACAAGGAACTGTCGCATGCTTCCAGCAATAACTGCCGAGCGCAGGACCCGCGCCGAGCGCAGGACCAAGTCCGACGCGACCCGCCCCTTGCTAGCGGGCGTGTCGAAAGCGCCGCGCACGATCGAGGAAACTGGCCTGGGGATGCCGTTTCTGGCTGAACTGGTCAGCAAGATCCTGTTCATGCGCGGCCAGTTGAAGCTGGCCGAACTGGCTGCGCATGTCAAACTGACCGTCAGCGTGCTCAACCTCGTGGTCGAGTTCCTGCGCAACGAGAAACTGTGCGACATCACGCGCCGCGGCGGCAGCGGCACCGATGCCGATCTCAATTACAAGCTGACTGAACTGGGCCAGGTCCGGGCCGCTGAATTTCAAAAGCATAATGCCTATGCCGGACCCGCGCCAGTTCCGCTGGCCGCGTATTGCGCCCAGATCCAGGCCCAGACGCTGGCGCAGATGCACATCTTGCACGCAGACGTGACGCGCGACTTTGGCGATCTCGTGGTCGACCCTTTGGTGATGGATCAATTGGGCAGCGCGATGAATTCGCGCCGGGCCATGTTGATTCATGGCCAGCCCGGCAGCGGCAAGACTTATCTGGCAGAACGGCTGAACAAGCTGCTCAAAGGCGACATCTTCGTGCCCCACGCCATCCTGGCCCATGGTGAGGTGATCCAGGTCCACGATCCGGTCTTCCATCAAGCAGTAACCGCCGTCGCGCCCACAACGGACCCGCTGGCGCTGCGCCATCGGCACGACGAACGCTGGCTACTGTGCACCCGGCCGATGGTCATGGTCGGTGGCGAACTGACGCTGGCGATGCTGGACTTGCAATTCGATCCGAACCTGCGCTATTACCAAGCCCCGTTGCAGTTAAAAAGCAACAACGGCATCCTCATCATCGACGACCTGGGCCGGCACCGCTGCTCTGCCGCCGAACTGATGAACCACTGGACAGGTCCGCTGGAACGACACGTCGATTACCTGTCGCTGCACACCGGCCACAAGTTCCCGGTCCCGTTCGACGTGATCGTCGTGTTTGCATCGAGCATGCTGCCTGAACAGCTCGGCGATGACACCTTCATGCGGCGCCTGGGCAAGAAAATTCATCTCGGGCCACTGTCGGAAGCACTCTATGAACGCATCTTTCGCCAGACGTGCGAACAATACGGCATCCCCTGGTGCAGCGATGCCTTCCACTATTTGCTGCATGAACATCATTACAAGTCGGGCCATCCCTTGCTCGCTTGCCACCCGCGCGACATTCTGGCGCAGGTACGCGATTTTGCACGCTACGAAGGCAGGCCAAGCTGCCTCGATCACAAAGCCATCGATCAAGCCTGGAACAGCTGTTTCAACCGGTCATGAAGGAGCATAAGCAATGAGAAATTCACGTTCTTTATTGATGCTGGCAGTGGCGCTGGTGCTGGCATCGGTTGCCGTCTTCGTCGCGGCGCGCTGGATCGACGGCCAAGCCAACGTGAACACCAGCAAGGTGGCGGTGGCCATGGTCGACATCAGTCTGGGCGGCAGGGTCACGCCAGACATGGTGCGCATGGCGGACTGGCCCGCAGATGCGATGCCACCGGGCGCTATCACCGATCCCAAGTTGCTCGAAGCGCGGGTCGCGCGCGACAGCATGCAGCGCGGGGAACCGATCATGGAAAGCAAACTGGCGCCGCCCGGCACTCAGGGCGGGCTCTCGGCAGTCGTCGCCGACGGCAAGCGCGCGATGACGGTGCGCGTCAACGATGTCGTCGGCGTGGCCGGGTTTGCATTGCCTGGTAATTTTGTCGACATTCTGGTCAACACCCAGGAAGACAAGATCAAGACCATCAAGGATCTGGCCATTTCGAAGATCGTGCTGGAGCGCATCCTGGTGCTGGCGATTGCCCAGGAATCGAGCCGAGACGAAACCAAACCCAAGGTTGTCAATGCGGTGACGCTCGAATTGACGCCCGACCAGGCCGAAAAGCTGGATCTGGCTCGCAGCGTCGGCACCCTGTCGCTGGTGCTGCGCAACCAGATCGACCCGCAACCAGTCAATACCGAGGGCGCGACCAAGGCCACCTTGCTCGGGTTGAAGCCGGACGCTGCGCCCAAGGTTGTAGTGCAGCGCGTGGCCGTACGTCAAGCCAGCGCGAGGCCCGCCCCCGCGCCGGGCGTCAAGGTGGAGCTCATCAAAGGGCTGGAACGCAGCATCCGACAATTTTAGACGCGAAAGAGACATCGAATGAGCAGATCCAGCACTGGGCCCAGGCCGGCGACACTCCGCATTGCATTGGCAGTTGCGGGAATTTTCATGGCGGCAACGCTGGCGCATGGCCAGACACCGACCACAGTACCGGCAACCAGCACCAAGGCCAAAGCCAAGGCCGGCCCAGCAGCGGCCAAGCGGGCCGCGGTGATGCCGCAGCCAACCGGCAAGGTCGAACTCGCGCCCCAGATCGATCTTCCTGAAGGCAAGTCCACGCTGATGCACCTGCCCTATGCGGCGGCGCGCCTGTCGGTCGGCGACCCGGGCATCGCCGACGTCATCTTGCTCAATCCACGCGAAATTTACATGCTAGGAAAATCGGTCGGCGCCACCAACCTGATCCTGTGGAACCAGGCCAACGATGCAACCATCATCGACATCAACGTCGGCATCGACACGGTAGCGCTGCAGGCACGGCTAGCGCAATTGCTGCCCGCAGAAAAAAACATCAAGATCACGACAGCGGCCGATACCGTGATCCTGTCCGGCACGGTATCGGACACCGTCAAGGCCGACCAAGCGCTGGCGCTGGCCAATGCCTATGTCCAGCGCACCGCGCGCGGCGTGCAAACTGCGGTCACTGCCGGTGCGCCCGGCGCCATTGCTGTTACCGGCGCGCAAGCGAGCGGCGCCATCTCGGTCAAGGTCGTCAACATGCTCTCGATCGCTGCCCCGCAACAGGTGATGCTGGAAGTGAAGGTCGCCGAAGTATCCAAGACGCTGGTCGATCGGTTGGGCGCCAGCATCGGTGCCAGCAAAACGCGCGGCAGCTGGACCTATACGCTGCTGTCGAATCTGCTCAGCGACAATCCGAGCCAGATCGACGGCTTCAACAACAAGAACGGCAACTTTGCGACGCTCGATGCCCAGAAGCGCGACGGCCTGGTGAAGGTGCTGGCCGAACCGACGATCATGGCGATCAGCGGCCAGGAAGCGAGCTTCCTTGCTGGCGGAAAAATTTTCATCCCGGTCAGCCAGACCAACAACGGCGGCACACCCACCATCACGCTGGAAGAAAAGGAATTTGGCGTCGCCGTCAGGTTCACGCCGACCGTGCTCGAAGGTGGCCGCATCAACCTGAAGGTGGCGCCGGAAGTGTCCGAACTGAACAAGGAAGGCATCGGCATCAGCGCCACCGGCGTCACCGTCACCGCCTTGCTGCCATCGTTTACGACCCGCCGCGCCACCACGACGGTCCAGCTGTATGACGGCCAGAGCTTTGCCATCGGCGGCTTGATCAAGAACAACGTGACGACCAACATCAAGGCGCTGCCCTTGCTGGGCGAAATTCCGGTGCTGGGCGCGCTGTTTCGCAGCAGCGATTTCCAGACCGACCGCACCGAACTGGTCTTCATCATCACGCCGCATCTGGTCAAGCCGCTGCCACCGGACTACAAGCTGCCCACCGATGGCTATATCGAACCGAGCCGTGCCGAGTTTTTCATGGGTGGAAAGATGGAAGGAACGCCGCCGCAGCAGGAAGCGGCAGCGCCGGCCACCGGTTCGCCGGCCGCCGGATTGCCGGCCACCGGCTTTGAACTCAAATAGGAGCGAGCATGAACCGCATACATTTCTGTAGCGCCAGCTTGGCTAGCTTGCTGGTGGCGTCGTTGACTACGTTATTGGCCACGACCGGATGCACTTCGACGACACCCAACCTGGACCAGCATTTCGGTTCTGGCGTGAATCTGATCAAGGCGCAGCAAATACTGAACCCGCAGGCGGCGCACAATACCAATCCGGTCAATGGGATCGATGGCAAGGCTGCCAAAAGTGCGTATGACGAGTACCAGAAGTCGTACAAGTCGCCGGCACCGCAGAGCAATGCCCTCACCATCAGCGTCGGCAGCGGGCGCTGAAACAGCATGCCCATGACAGACCATCAGCACGGACATGAAGGCGGCGCCATTGCGATCATCGTCGCCTTGTCGCTGGTGGCGCTGATCGGTTTTGCCGGCCTGGTGCTCGATCTCGGCCGGCTGTATGTCAACAAGACCGAATTGCAAAACGCCACCGATGCCTGTGCGCTGGCCGCCGCCAACGAACTGGTGTGCGAACCCGGACTGGGCACTTGCCTGGAAAACGCGGAAGCCGCCGGCATCTTTGCCGCGGCGCAAAACAAGGCAAATTTTCAAGCCAATGCCGTCAACATCGGGGCCGAAGACATCCGCTTCCATACCGTCATCGGCCCCAATTCGAGCTATCTTTCGCGCCTCGCAGGCGCCAATCAGGCAGCGCGCTTCGCGCTGTGCAAGGCCAAGGTGAGCGGCATCGTTCCATGGTTCATGGGCGTGCTCGGCATCGGCGTGCAATCGGTGGCGGCGACTGCGGTGGCCACGCTAGCGCCCGGACAGACATCGTGCAATGCGGCGCCAGTCGGGATTTGCTCGCGCGGCTTGCCGGCTCCCGCTTTTGGCCGCTTGCCCGGAGACTGGATCACGAGCGCCTATACGACATCGGCGGACAGCGCTAACTTGAGCGGCGATTTGCGCTGGATCGACTTCACCGCTGGCAGCGGCAACAGCATCCGCGCCCAATTGATGGGCAATGGTGCCGTGTGCGGCATCAAGGGCAGCGACACGGTGAAAAAGCTGGCCGGCGAGCCAGTTGGCGCATTGAGCGCCTGGAATACCCGCTTTGGCATTTATGACGGCGGCGCAGGTGGCGAAAGCCATTTGAGCGCCGCGCCCGACAAGACCGGTTATGCCTATCCCAGTTCGGCGCTGCCGTCGATCACCCGCAATGCCTATCCAGACTATCGCAGCCGACAAACGGCGCACACCCCGTTCACTCCCGGCGACTACGCCGTGACCGGACTCAACAAAACGACTTCGAGCAGCAACCATGTGCAGCATGGCGCCGAGCGGCGCCTGATCGCGGTGCCGGTCATCGATTGCACGGGTTCGGTCAATCAGTCCATCCTGGCCATGGGCTGCGCGCTGATGCTCAATCCCATGGCGAACGGTGGCAGCGGTAACGTTTATCTCGAATGGCGCGGCTTGGCCAACGATGCTGGCAGTCCATGCCGCAGCGCCGGCGTGGCCGGTGGTGCCAGCGGCCCACTGGTCACGACGCTGGTGCAATGATGATGAAACATCGATATCGACAAAACGGCAGCCTGGTCGTCGAACTGGCGCTGGTCATCGTGCTGCTGGTACCTTTGACCTTCGGCGTCACCGAGTACTGCCGCGCGATCTATCAATACAACGCGATCGCCAAGAGCGTGCGCGATGGCGTGCGCTATCTGAGCCAGTACGCGCCCGGCGACACTGACCGTATCCTCAAAGCCCGATGCCTGGTGGTTTACGGCAAGGCCGATTGCAGCGGCACGGCGCTGGTGACGGGCCTGACGACTGGCATGGTCACGGTCAGGGATAGCACCAACCACCCAGGCAACAAGCTGCGATCGACCGGGCGCGGCGCCGTCAATCTGGTGACGGTGGAGGTGCGTGACTACCAGTTCATCAGCATGATGCCAGCCCACGTGCTGAACATGACATTGGGACCGATCAGCGCAACCATGGTCCAGGTCTTATGAAAAAGATGGCGCCGACATCGAGGCAGCGCGGCATCGTCGCGGTCGAATTCGCGCTGGTTGCGAGCCTGCTCTTCATGCTGCTGTTTGGCATCATGGAAATGAGCCGGCTGCTGTTCTATCTCAACACGGCGAGCGAAGCGACACGCCTCGGGGCGCGCATCGCCGCAGTCTGCGCACTCGATGCCGATGCCATCAAGACCCGGATGACCAGGCTCTTTCCCGTCATCGCCAGCGCCGACATCAAAATAGACTACCGGCCGTCCGGTTGCAATGCCAGCAGTTGCGAGCAACTGACCGTGCGCATCGCCAAGACGCAGCAGCTGCAACTGGCGATACCGTTTGTGCCGTTGCCGACGCTAACTTGGCCATCGTTTGCAACCACGTTACCGCGCGAGGGCATGCGCAACAGCATGGCAAGCGCAGCCAATCCGGCTTGTGTCGATTGACGCCATGTTCAGGATTCCATTCATTTTGCCGCAGGAGCACACGTGAAAATATCAGTCATATCGAAAGACGAAAAGCATCTGTTCGAGATCGTCAAGATGCTGCGCGAGCGCAATCCATCGGATCTGGTGAGCCCCGTGTTCGGCACCCTCGACAAGCTGACTGGCGGCGCCGATCTGGCGTCACCGGACGCGCTCGTGCTGGATCAAGCCACGGTTGAAAACGACGACCTGGAGCTGTTGCAACGGCTCAGCCAGAGCCATCCGCGCATGGCATTCATTCTGGTCTGTGGACAGCACACGCCCGAATTCCTGATCCAGGCCATGCGCGTGGGCGTGCGCGAGGTATTGTCGTCGCCGGTACAGCGCGAGGCGCTGTTTCCGGCGCTGGCGCGGATCGAAGAAAAGCTCGACGAACGGTCGCAGGCACAGTGCCAGGTGCTGGCCTTCATTTCCTGCAAAGGCGGCAGCGGTGCGACCTTCCTTGCCGCCAATCTCGGCTATGCAATGGCGACCGGTGAAAACAAGCGGGTGGCGCTGATCGACCTCAATTTGCAGTTCGGCGACGCCTCGCTGCTGGTGTCGGATCAGGCGCCGCCGGCGACGCTGGCCGACGTTTGCCAGCAAATACAACGGCTCGATTCATCGTTGCTGGCCTCAAGCATGGTCCACGTCACGCCCAACTTTGCCGTGCTGCCAGCGCCGGAAGATCCGACCCGTGCCAGCGACATCCGGCCCGAGCACATCGACGCGATCCTGAGGCTGGCGCGCCGACACTATGACTTCATCTTGCTCGACGTCGGCCACAATATCGATGCCGTCAGCATCCGCGCGCTGGATCAGGCCGACATGATTTTCCCGGTGCTGCAAACCACGCTGCCGTATATCCGCGACGGCAAGCGCTTGCTGGGCGTGTTTCGCTCGCTCGATTACAGCAAGGAAAAGATCCACCTGATCATCAACCGACATGAAAAAAATAGCGAAATCCGGCTGCAAGACATGGAAACGGCGTTCGACAGCAAACTGTTCTGGGCCGTGCCCAACGATTACGCCGCTGCCTCGGCATCGGTCAATCACGGGGTTCCGATACTGAAAAATGCCAAAACCAGCCCGATTTCGAAAGCGCTGGTCGAGATCGCAAAAACGCTGACCGGCCAGGCGAACAGCGCGGCACAAGGCTGGCTCTCGCGACTGTTTCAGCGCGCGTGATGTCAGAAGCCATCCGTCATTCAATGAGTCAGCCAGTTACGGGAGATGCCGCGATGAGTCCGGAAAATCTATCGATCAGGGACCGCCTGGGCAATGGCAGTGCGCCATTGTCGATCGCCGCTGCAGAAACCATCAACAGCCGCGCTTATCAGGAACTGAAGCACCGTTTCCATCAAACCATGCTCGACCGGGTGGATCTGGAAGGGATGCAGCGTCTGTCGCCGCAACAGATACGCTATGAACTCAAATTGCTGGTCGAGCGCCTGCTCGATGAAGAGTCCGTTGTCATCAACGACGTCGAGCGCAAGAACCTGACGCGCGACATCCAGAACGAGATGCTCGGCCTGGGACCACTGGAACTGCTGCTGGCCGATCCAAGCATATCCGACATTCTGGTCAACACCTGCAAACAAGTGTATGTGGAGCGCAATGGCAAGTTGGAACTGTCCGATGTCACGTTCACCGACGATGCGCACTTGATGAAGATCATCGACAAGATCGTCTCGCGCGTCGGGCGCCGCATCGACGAATCGAGTCCGATGGTCGATGCGCGCCTGCCTGATGGCTCGCGCGTCAATGCCATCATCCCACCGCTGGCGATCGATGGTCCGATACTGTCGATACGCCGCTTTTCGGTCGAACCGTTGCGCCTGAAGGATCTGATCGCGCACAAGAGCATCACGCCGGAAATAGCGGAAATACTGCAAGGCCTGGGCAAGGCCAAGATCAATATCCTGATTTCGGGCGGCACCGGCAGCGGCAAGACCACGATGCTCAATGTAATCTCCGGTTTCATCAGCGCCAGCGAGCGCATCGTGACGATCGAAGATGCGGCCGAACTGCAGTTGCAACAACCACATGTGATCCGCCTGGAGACGCGCCCGCCCAACATCGAGGACAAGGGTGAAGTGACGCAGCGCGCGCTGGTGCGCAATGCGCTGCGCATGCGCCCGGATCGCATCATCCTGGGCGAAGTGCGCGGCAGCGAAGCTTTCGACATGCTGCAAGCGATGAACACCGGCCACGAAGGTTCGATGGCCACCATTCATGCCAATACCCCGCGCGATGCACTGACCCGGCTGGAAAACATGGTCAGCATGGCCGGCGCCAACCTGCAGATCAAGGCGATGCGCCAGCAGATCAGTTCGGCGATCAGCGTCGTGATCCAGGTCGCACGCCTGAGCGACGGCAAGCGCAAGGTGGTCTCGATCCAGGAAATCAGCGGCATGGAAGGCGAAGTCATCATGATGCATGAAATTTTCGCCTTCAAGCAGACCGGACTGATGCCGGACGGCAGCGTGGTCGGCCATTTCGGCGCTACCGGCATCCGTCCGCTCTTTCTCGATCGCATGCATACATTCGGCATCGATGTCGCCGAAACCTTGTTCGACCGTGCGCGGCAGTATCACCAGGACTGATGATGGACTACCTTTACTATATTTTTGGCACGCTCGTCTTCATCATTGTGCTGCTGCTGGTCGAAGCGGTCTATCTTCGATGGAGCCACGCGAAAGGGCCGCAAGCAAAGGGCCAGGCGCGGCTGAAACGGATCATCGAGGCGGAAGACAAAGGCCGCACCAAACCAGGCAGTTCGATCGTCAAGGAACGGCTGCTGAGCACGGATCCGAGGCTGCAAAACATGCTGCTGCAGCTGCCATGGATCGGCAAACTGGATCGCATGCTGGTCCAATCCGGGCTGTCATGGAGCGCCTCGAGGCTGCTGGGCTTGACGCTGCTGACAACGGCCGCCGGCTTTGCGGGCGGCAGTTACTTCGGCCTGCCGTGGCTGCTCAGGCTGGTGCCGACCGCACTGGGTACGGCGCTGCCTTTTTTCTATGCGATCAAGGTCAAGGCCAACCGGATGGCAAAGATCGAACGCCAACTGCCCGATGCGCTCGACCTGATGGGCCGCGCGCTGCGCGCCGGCCATGCGTTCCCGACCGCGCTGCAGATGGCTGGCGACGAATTGAGCGATCCGCTGGCGGCCGAATTTCGCATCGCTTTCGACGAAGTCAGCTTCGGCATCGCGCTGCCCGATGCGATGCTGAACCTGGCCAAGCGCGTGCCGAGCACCGATCTGCGCTATTTTGTCGTCGCCGTGCTGATCCAGCGTGAAACCGGCGGCAACCTGTCCGAACTGCTCAGCAATATCAGCGCCATCATCCGCGACCGCATCAAGTTGCAAGGCCAGATACGGGTGCTCTCGACCGAGGGCCGGATGTCAGGCTGGGTCCTGACCTTGCTGCCCTTCGGCGCCGCCTTGATGATGCAATTCACGAATCCAGAATTTTTGAAAGTGCTGTACACCGATCCCGACGGCATCAATTTGCTCATGGGCGCCGGCGGCATGATGTTGCTCGGCATTTTCGTCATGCGCAACATCGTGCGCATCCGGGTCTGACATGCAACGGCCCGTATTCTTGTACCGGAGAAATCATGACGCATATTGAAATGGCCGCATTGGTCGTGCTTTTCGTGGCCGTATTCGCTTGCGCAGTGCTCGCGCTGCGCCTGTTTGACAGCAACCCGCTGCAAGATCGGCTGAAGGCGCAAGCCACGATTCCGATCGGCGGCTACGCAGCCGTACCGTGGGTGGCGCGCATCATCAAGCTGAGCGATCCGCTGGCGAAACTGTCGTTGCCGGAAGATGAATGGGCACGCTCGGAAATGCGCACCCGCTTCATGCATGCCGGTTTGCGCCACCGGTCGGCGCCGGCCCTGTTTTTCACCGCCAAGTCATCGCTCGCCATCGGCTTGCCGCTGATCACTTTTTTCGGACTGCTCGCCTCAGGCACGACCTACAGCACCAATGAATTGCTGGCCTGGCTGCTGGGCGCTACCGCCGTCGGCTACTACCTGCCGAACCTTGTGCTCAACAAGCTGATCGCGAACCGCCAGCGCGACATCTTTGAAAACTTTCCCGATGCGCTGGACCTGATGACCGTCTGCGTCGAAGCCGGGCTCGCAATCGATGCCGCACTGGCTCGCGTGGCAGCCGAAATCGGCCTGCGCAGCAAAGTGCTCAGCGATGAACTGCTGCTGGTGACGCTGGAACTGGCGGCCGGCAGCAGCAAGGAGAAAGCCTTGCGCAACCTGGCGCTGCGCACCGGCGTCGAAGATGTCGAAGCGCTGGTGATGATGCTGATTCAATCCGAACGCTTCGGCACCAGCATCGCCGCTTCGCTGCGCGTGCAATCGGACCAGTTACGCAGCAAGCGCCGTCAGCGGGCCGAGGAACGGGCAGCCAAGATCGCATTGAAGCTGCTGTTTCCGCTGATTTTTTTCATCTTTCCTTCGCTCATGGTGGTCCTGATGGGGCCGGCATTCATTCAAATCCAGCGTTCGCTGTTGCCGGCACTGGGCGGCGATTGAACGGGAGGTACATCATGTATCAACGTATCGCGACTCTGACTGTGGTTGGAACTCTGCTTGCCGCATGCGCGGCGCCACCGGCAAGAGCGCCGCTGGCCATGGAAGGGCTGCTGCGGATCAGCCATTCAAGCGGCCAGAGTGCCGCCAATTGGTACCAGTTGGGAAAATATCACCAACAGCGCGGCCAATTCGATCTGGCAATCGAGGCCTATTCTGCTGCGATCGCACTCGATCGCCAGCAACTGGAGCCGCGCAACGCCCAAGCCACGGTGCTCGCACTGCAAGGCCGGCTCGACGAGGCCCAGCAGACACTGCTGCGCCTGGTGGCAGACTACCCCGAGGTGGCGCACCCGTACAACAATCTGGGCTATGTCTACCTGATGCAGCGTAATTATGACGCCGCAGTCACCACACTCAAGCGCGCATTGGCGCTCGATGCCGGCGATGAACGCGCCCGCAACAATCTGGCCACAGCGCAGGCTGCCGCTGGCCAGTCTGTCGCAACGCTGCCGGCGGCCCCTGTTGCAGCCGGCAGCGCTGCGGCCCCTCCTGCTGCGCTGGCCCCCGAACCGCGGATGGAACTGGTTCAGATCAAGCCCCATGTCTATCAATTGAAACTGATCGCGGTCGCCGCAGAACAGCCAGTTCTGGCACTGCAGCCTGTTGCGCCAACAGGTCCGCTGAAATCGCCATCCGCGCCGCTGCGCGTGGCCATCGCCAACGGCAATGGCGTGACCGGCATGGCGCTGCAAGTGCGGCTGCTTCTGGCGCGGCGCGGCATCGCAGTAAGCCAGCTCAGCAACCTGCGCCCGTACCGCCAGGAACAGACTGAAATCCAGTATCCGCGCGGCCTGGAACAGCAGGCGCTGGCGCTGAACCATGCGCTGCAAGGCCTCGCGGTGCTGGTGCCCATGGCGCAAGGCCCGGATCTGCGTCTGGTGCTGGGCAAGGATGGCGCGCTGGCGCTCGCGCTGCGCGCCGAATTCGGCCATCCGCTGGCAGCGAACTGAAACAACACGAACTGAAGCAACAAATTATTCAATCGATCACCGGGAGTCGCACATGTTTAATGGCACAAGCTTGAACCAATTGGCAGCAAGGCTGCTCGCGACCGGCATGCTGGCGGCAGCGCTGGCAGCCTGCGGCGGTGGCGGCGGCACAGACGGTTGCGTCAGCCTCGATCCGACGCGCAACACGGCTTTGCCGGGCTGTTCGGCGGCAGCAAGCGGAACTGGCGCAACGTTGAGCACGCCCCAGAGCATGGTTGCGATCAACGATAATGCGCCATCCATTTCCCCTGCAGCAATGACGATCGGCGACTGTACTACCAACATTCCCTTCGTTTTCAAGGGAGGAAAGGCACCCTTCACCATATTTACCAGCGACAATATCGGTATTCCAACAAGCGCGGCATTACCGATCGGCGCCAATTGGTATTTCACCACCAGCATCAAAGCATTGGGCAACCAGATCCCGCCGATCATTGCAACGCTGACGGTTCTTGACAGTCAATCGCGAACCGCCACAGCCAACATCACGATACCTGTCACACATACCAGCTGCCCGACCAACCCCTTGCTGCAAACATCGCCAGCATCTGCCAACATGCGTGTCAGCGAGATCCTGGCATTTCAAGTTAGCGGAGGACTGACTTTGGCGGCAACGCCATTTCATAGTTTCAAGTTCAGCGATCCTGCAATTGCGACCATCGTCATGGATGGTACTACCACCTTCCATATTCAGGCATTGGCGGTGGGTAGCACATTGCTGACAGTTACCAGTACGGACGGACAAAATGCCAACATCTTCTTGACGGTATTGTAAAAAAGCGAGATCGGACAGCGAAAAACAGCAACGGGTTAAAATCAACGCCATCGTTCACTTTGCGGCGCTGCCGTCATTCCCATGGAGCTGCGCCAGTTGCGTTATTTTGTCGCCATCGTCGATCACGGTTCGCTCTCGCGCGCGGCGCTGGTGCTGCATGTGGCGCAACCGGCCTTGACCCAGCAATTGCGCAAGCTCGAACAGGAACTGGACGTGCAACTGTTGCACCGCTCGGCTCAGGGCGTGCAGAGCACCGATGCCGGCAAGCTGTTTTATGAACATGCGCAGGCAATCCTGAAACAGGTCGCCGATGCCAAATCGGCGCTGACGCAATCGGCCGATCGACCGGCCGGCAGCGTCACGCTTGGCTTGCCGCACAGCATATCGGGCGCTCTGGCGCTGCCGCTGTTGATGGCCGCGCGCACCCGATACCCAGACATCACCTTGCAACTGACCGAAGAACTGACCGGCAACCTGACCGAGCAGCTCAAGTCGGGCCGCATCAACCTGGCCATCCTGTTCGATGACGGCCAGTTGACGCAATTTTCCAGCACCGCGCTGATCGACGAGGAAATGCGTTTCATCTGTCGCGCCGACTCGCCGTTCGTCCAGCAAGGCCAAGCGATCAGCCTGGCGCTGGCGCTGGCGGCGACGCTGATCTTGCCCGGCTTGCAGCACGGCGTGCGCCCGGGGATCGAAAGCGTCGCGCGCGCGGCCGGATTGACGCTGGCGAACGTGATCGAAATCAATTCGATCACGATCTTGAAGTCCGCGATCATGGCTGGCATGGGTGCGACGATCTTGCCACTGGCGCCGCTGCAAGCAGACATCGCCAGCGGTGCGCTGCGCGCCCACGCGATCGCCGGCCACAA
>CANFGA010000028.1 GCA_947446335.1 Oxalobacteraceae bacterium
CATCGCCAAGCAATTGGAAAAGATGAAGGTCGATGTGATCGAGGCCGGCTTTGCCGCCGCCTCGAACGGCGACTTCGAATCGATCAAGGCGATCGCCCAGGTGGTGCGCGAATCGACGATCTGTTCGCTCTCGCGCGCCAACGAGCGCGACATCGCGCGCGCCGCCGAGGCGCTGGCCCCGGCCGAACGCAAGCGCATCCACACCTTCATCGCAACCTCGCCGCTGCACATGGAAATCAAGCTGCGCATGCTGCCCGACCAGGTGTTGCAGCAGGCGCGCGATGCGGTGCGCTACGCCAGCCAATTCACCGATGACATCGAATTTTCACCCGAAGACGCGAGCCGCTCGGACGAGGATTTCCTGTGCCGCGTGATCGAAGGCGTGATCGCTGAAGGCGCGACCACGATCAATTTCCCCGACACGGTCGGCTACGCGGTGCCTGAGATCTTCGGCAACACGATCAAGCGCTTGCGCGAGCGCATACCCAATTCGGACAAGGCGATCTGGTCGGTGCATTGCCACAACGATCTGGGTCTGGCGGTCGCCAATTCGCTCGCCGGCGTCATGATCGGCGGCGCGCGCCAGATCGAGTGCACCATCAATGGCCTGGGCGAGCGCGCCGGCAACACCGCGCTGGAAGAGGTGGTGATGGCGGTGCGCACGCGCGCCGCCTATTACAACCTGACGGTGGGCGTCGATGCGACCCAAATCGTCGCCACTTCGCGTCTGGTGTCCCAGATCACCGGCTTTGCGGTGCAGCCGAACAAGGCCGTGGTTGGTGCCAATGCATTCGCGCATGCGTCGGGCATCCACCAGGATGGCATCCTGAAGGCGCGCGAAACCTATGAAATCATGCGCGCCGAAGATGTCGGTTGGGCCGCCAACAAGATCGTGCTCGGCAAATTGTCGGGCCGTAATGCCTTCAAGCAGCGTTTGCAGGAACTGGGGATCGCGCTCGACTCCGAGGCGGAAGTGAACGCTGCGTTCGGGCGCTTCAAGGAATTGGCTGATCGCAAGTCCGAGATCTTCGATGAAGACATCCTGGCGCTGGTGGCCGACGAAGAAAGGGTGCAGGAAAACGAATTCTACCGCTTCGTGTCGCTGGCCCAGCATTCGGAAACCGGTGAAATGCCGGTGGCCCGGGTCGTCTTTTCGATCGATGGCCATGAGCACAGCTGCGAAGCGGCCGGCAACGGTCCGGTCGATGCGACGGTCAACGCGATCGAAACCGAAGTCGAAAGCGGCGCCGAACTGGTCCTGTTTTCAGTCAATGCGATCAGCACCGGCACCGAGTCGCAAGGCGAGGTCACGATGCGCTTGTCGAAACTGGGGCGCATCGTCAACGGCGTGGGCGCTGATCCCGACATCATCGTGGCCTCGGCCAAGGCGTATCTGTCGGCGCTGAACAAGCTGCATTCGAAGATCGAACGCCTCAATCCGCAGTTGTAAAGGCGCGTCGATGAACGATGGCGTTGTCGTCGTTCATCGTTCATTTTTCGTTGACCCCGTCATCTGAAAAACGAGCGGCGCTCCTTGTATTCGTCAGGCCCGCCTTGCATCATGCGCACCACTCCCTGGCCATCGAAGTGCACGTGCATCATCCCATCCCAGACCCCCGATTGCTTGTAACGATACGTCCATACTTCCAGTTTTTGCCGTGACAGGTATGACGTCTCGGCCGGGCGTCCGAACGTGTGCATTACCTCTTCCTTGTTCGTCACGCCGACCATGACCGTGGCAAATTTTGCATCGGTGAGCACCTGTTCGTACGAGACCAGGCGACCATCCGGGCCGAGGCGCGCCATGTAGGTGAACTGGCCGAACGGGCCGGTCGCGTATTCAAGCATGGTTGCATCGGGCACTCGGTAGACTGCGCTCGGTTTGCCCAACCTGTCCACGACTTGTTGCTGGGACTCGCCCGGCAGCGGTGGCGCGCTGACGCAGCCTGCAATGGTCAGCGCCATAAAAACTGATATCAGGAATGAATTTTTCATGGGAATCCCCTTGCCATGTTGGAATGGTGCACAGTAGGCGTGGATCAAACATTTGCACTGGACATCGTGCGGATGATATACTCATCGATCTGGTCGCTCGATCAGATATTTTAATCGAAGTTCACGGTGTGTAGGGTTGCGACTCTGTGCACCGCATGTGAAGGGTTCATCATGACAGTAGAAAACATCAACAAAGCCGCCATCATCGCGGACAACGCACGCGGCCTGAACGACACGGGTTCACCTGAAGTACAAGTTGCGTTGCTGACAGCTCGCATCAACGACTTGAATGGTCACTTCAAGGCACACAAGAAGGATCACCATTCCCGTCGCGGTCTGATCATGATGGTCAATCGTCGCAAGAGCCTGCTGTCGTACCTGAAGTCGAAAGACGCTACCCGTTATCGCGACCTGATCGCCAAACTCGGTCTGCGCAAGTAATATTGCTGCACACGTTTCATGCAGAGTGCCTGCGCCGGCTTGCCGACGCGGGCATTTTGTCGTTTTATCGGCGTTTTTAGCGTCGGTGACAGCAAATCGGGCGCTGCTCTTGGCAGTACCCGCAACAAAGGCGGCGCGCACAGCATGGCCGCCTGCAATGAGGTGAACGACAGCTCCTGAAAATCTGTCGGCAATTAGAAAAGGGATACCCCATGTTTAACAAAGTTACCAAGACCTTCCAGTACGGCCAGCATCAGGTCACGCTGGAAACAGGCGAAATCGCACGTCAGGCCTCCGGCGCCGTGCTGGTATCGATCGAAGATACCGTCGTGCTGGCGACCGTCGTGGCGCGCAAAGATGCCAAGCCAGGCCAGGACTTTTTCCCGTTGACTGTCGACTATGTCGAAAAAACCTATGCTGCCGGCAAGATCCCTGGTGGTTTTTTCAAGCGCGAAGGCCGTCCTTCCGAAAAAGAAACACTGACTTCGCGTCTGATCGACCGTCCCATCCGTCCGCTGTTCCCGGAAGGTTATTTGAATGAAGTCCAAATCATCATTCATGTGCTGTCGGTGAACCCGGAAATCGATCCCGATATCGCTGCCATGATCGGCGCCTCCGCTGCGCTGTGCGTCTCCGGTGTGCCATTCAATGGCCCGATCGGCGCCGCCCGCGTCGGTTACGCGAACGGTCAGTACATCCTGAACCCGACCACGACCCAATTGAAGACTTCGCAGATGAACCTGGTCGTCGCCGGCACCGAAAGCGCCGTGCTGATGGTCGAGTCGGAAGCGCAGCAATTGTCCGAAGAAATCATGCTGGGCGCGGTCGTCTACGGCCACGAACAGATGGCAGCAGTGATCGACGCAATCCACGAACTGGTGCGCGACGGCGGCAAACCGCTGGTCGAATGGGCACCCGCTGCCAAAAATGATGCGTTGATCGCGCGCGTGGCCCATTTCGCCGACGCCAAGATCCGCGATGCGTATCAAACCAAGGACAAGCAAGAGCGCACCGCCAAGCTCAAGGCTGCAACCTCGCAAGTGCTGGCCGACCTGGCTGCCGAATCGGGCACGCCAGCCGATAGCGCCGAAGTGAACAACATCTTGTTCGACATGGAAGCGAAGATCGTGCGTTCACAGATCCTCGATGGCGAACCGCGCATCGATGGTCGCGATACCAAGACCGTGCGTCCGATCGCGATCCGCACCAGCGTGTTGCCACGTACCCATGGTTCTGCCTTGTTTACCCGCGGCGAAACACAGGCGCTGGTCGTGGCCACGCTGGGTACCGCGCGCGACAGCCAGAAGATCGACGCCTTGATGGGCGAATTCACCGACAGCTTCATGCTGCATTACAACATGCCTCCGTTCGCCACCGGCGAAACGGGCCGCGTCGGCACGCCAAAGCGGCGCGAAATCGGTCACGGTCGTCTGGCCAAGCGCGCGCTGCTCGCCGCCTTGCCATCGCCGGAAGATTTCAGCTACTCGGTGCGCCTGGTATCCGAAATCACCGAATCGAACGGTTCCTCGTCGATGGCGTCGGTTTGCGGCGGCTGTCTGGCGCTGATGGATGCGGGCGTTCCGATGAAGGCGCACGTGGCCGGCATCGCGATGGGCTTGATCAAGGAAGGCGGCAAGTTTGCCGTGTTGTCCGACATCCTGGGCGATGAAGATCACCTCGGCGACATGGACTTCAAGGTAGCCGGCACGGCTGCTGGTATCACTGCGCTGCAGATGGATATCAAGATCATGGGCATCACCAAGGAAATCATGCAAGTGGCGCTGGCGCAAGCCAAAGAGGGCCGCGACCATATCCTGGGCGAAATGCAAAAAGCCATGCCGCACGTGAAAACCGAATTGTCCGATTTCGCTCCGCGCCTCATCAGCATCAAGATCAATCCGGAAAAAATCCGCGACGTGATCGGCAAGGGCGGCGCCGTGATCCGCGCGCTGACCGAAGAGACGGGCACCCAGATCGACATCAGCGACGAAGGCGTGGTCACGATCGCGTCGGTTGACGCTGCCGCCGGCCAGGAAGCGAAACGCCGCATCGAGGAATTGACCGCATCGGTCGAAGTGGGCAAGACCTACGACGGCACCGTGCTGAAAATTCTGGACTTCGGCGCGATCGTGCAAGTGATGCCGGGCAAGGATGGCTTGCTGCACATCAGCCAGATCGCCAACGAGCGCGTCGCGGCCGTCGCCGATTACCTGAAAGAAGGCCAACTGGTGCGCGTCAAGGTGCTGGAAACGGATGACCGCGGTCGTCTGAAGCTGTCGATGAAAGCGGCCGAAGGCGCCGACGTCGCAGCCCAGTAATCTTTGCCTGTAATGCAAAAAAGCCGCCAGTTTGACACTGGCGGCTTTTTTTCGTCCTGCGATCAGACTGCAGAGTTTTTTACATTCCCAGCCGTTGCTCGCTCTGCGGATCGAACAGCATCGCTTTCGACAGGTCGAACGCGAGCTTGATGTGCGCCTTGGGCGCGGCGCCGGCGCGCGGATGGGTGCGGCAAGTGGCGCGCGCGCCGTTGAACCAGGCGAACACCAGCGTATCGGGACCGGTCGGCTCGGTCATTTCGACCAGACAATCGACTTCGGTCGGAGAATAATCGTCGTGCGCTTCGTTGCGCGCGCTCTCGGCATCGGTCACGTGCTCGGGCCGGATGCCCAGGATTACCTCGCGCCCGATCCAGGCTGCTGCGCTGGCGGCAACATCTTGCGGCAGCGGCAGCAGCGTGGTATGGCCTTCGTGCTCCAGCGCGAACGCGACAGCATTGTCTTGCTGCGTCAGTTTGCCACGCAAGAAATTCATCGATGGCGAGCCGATGAAGCCGGCCACGTAGATATTGTCGGGCCGGTCGTAGATGTCTTGTGGGCTGCCGAATTGCTGCACCACGCCATCGCGCATCACGGCAATCTTGTCGCCCAGCGTCATCGCTTCGATCTGGTCGTGTGTCACGTAGACGATGGTGGTGCCCAGGCGCTGATGCATCAGCTTGATTTCGGCGCGCATTTCGACGCGCAGTTTGGCGTCCAGGTTCGACAGCGGTTCGTCGAACAGGAATAGCGATGGGTCGCGCGCAATCGCACGCCCCATGGCCACGCGCTGGCGTTGGCCGCCCGACAGCAGGGCCGGCTTTCGGTCCAGCAGGTGGGTCATCTGCAAGGTCTCGGCGACGCGCTCGACGATGCGTTTTTGTTCATCCTTGGGCACCTTGCGCAGGCCCAGGCCGAAGGAAATGTTTTCGCGCACCGTCATCGTCGGATACAGCGCATACGACTGGAATACCATCGCGATGTCGCGCGACTTGGGTGGAACGTCGTTGACGCAGCGATCCCCGATCAGGATCTCGCCCTCGGACACGCTTTCCAGGCCGGCGATCATGTTCAGGAGCGTCGACTTGCCGCAGCCGGAGCCGCCGACCAGGATCAGGAATTCACCGTCTTTGATCTCGAGATCGATGCCCTTCAGTACTTCAGCGCCGTTCGGATACACCTTGCGCACGTTGCGAATCGATAAGCTGGCCATTTGTTGCTCTCCTGATGTTTATTATCTGCACCACAGGCGATGAGTGCCTGTTGCGATTGATCGGGCTGTGCTGATTCCGGCTGTTTGCCGGAATCAGCCCCGGGGTTCAGTCCGGGTTCAACCCTTTACTGCGCCAGCCGTGAGACCGCGCACGAAGTACTTGCCGGCCACCAGATACAGGCCCAGCGTCGGCAGCGCGGCGATGATCGCTGCCGCCATGTTGACGTTATATTCGGTCACCCCGGTGCTGGTATTGACCAGATTGTTCAGCGCGACCGTGACCGGTTGCGCATCGCTGCCGCCAAAGACCACGCCGAACAGGAAGTCGTTCCAGATCTGCGTGAATTGCCAGATGAAGCAGACCATGAAGATCGGCAGCGACAACGGGAAGATGATGCGGCGGTAGATCGTGAAGAAGCCGGCGCCATCGATGCGCGCCGCGTTGACCAGTTCTTCCGGCACCGAGACGTAATAGTTGCGAAAGAATAGCGTCGTGAATGCGATGCCGTAGATGATGTGTACCAGCACCAGACCGCCGGTGGTATTGGCCAGGTCGGCCATCCCGAGCACGCGCGCCATCGGCAAGATCACGACCTGGAACGGGATGAAGCAACCGACCATCAACGCGGTAAATATCACGTTCGAGCCGCGAAAGCGCCAGTGCGCCAGCACGTAGCCGTTCAGCGATCCGATCAGGCTTGATATCAGCACTGCCGGCACCGCCATGTTGACCGAGTTCCAGAAATACGGCGCCAAGCCTTCGCAGCGCACGCCGGTGCAAGCCGAACTCCAGGCCTTGACCCACGAGGCCGAGTTTGGATGCAGCGGCAAGTCGAGCAAGTTGCCGCTGCGGATTTCATCTAACGACTTCAATGAGGTCGAGATCATCACATACAGTGGCGCCAGGTAATACAGTGCGACCAGGATCAGCAGCAGGTAGAGCGCGATCCGGCCCAGGCTGGTGCGGTGGTTCATGTCAGCGCCCATGGCGTGTTCCTTTGGTTTCCAGATACATCAACGGCACCAGCACCGCCAGCACGGTTGCCAGCATCATCATGGCCGAGGCTGCGCCCAGGCCGAGCTGGCCGCGCGTGAATGAAAATTGATACATGAAGATCGCCGGCACATCCGACGAGGTGCCGGGACCGCCTGCAGTGAGCGCCATCACCAGATCGAAGCTCTTGATCGCGATATGGGCTAGCACCAGCAATACGCTGAAGAAGACCGGACGCAGCGCCGGGATCACGATGCGCCAGTAAATGAGTGGCAAGCTGGCGCCGTCGACCATCGCGGCCTTGATGATGCTGTCATCGACGCCGCGCAATCCGGCCAAAAACAGCGCCATCACGAAGCCCGACGATTGCCAGACACCGGCGATCACCACCGTGTAGATCGCCATGTCGGAGTTGACCAGCCAGTCGAACGTGAAATCGGTATAGCCCCAGCTGTGCACCATTTTTTCCAGGCCCAGGCCCGGATTCAAGATCCATTTCCATGCGGCACCGGTGACAATGAAGGACAGCGCCATCGGATACAGGTAGATCGCGCGCAGCGCTCCCTCGGCGCGGATGCGCTGGTCCAGCAATACCGCCATGCCCAGGCCGATGGCCAGACAAAACAGGATGAACAAGCCACCGAAAATGCCCAGATTCGAGGCCGATACCCACCAGCGGTCGATTTCGAACAGCGCTGTATATTGGCCGAAGCCGGCGAACTCGTAGTTGGGCATCATGCGCGACTCGGTCAGCGACAGATAGCCGGTCAGGGCGATGAAGCCGTAGACGAAGATCAGCGATGCGATGATGGTCGGTGCCAGCACCAGGCGCGGCAGCCATGCGTCAGCCAGCGCAGCCATTCTGCTGCGGGCGTGATGCTGCGGCGCCTTGCGGGGCGGCGGGGAATGCGGTAATGCGGACATGGTGTTCTCCAAAGTAATCAGGTGCGAGCGTGAGCGCCAACTGGCGCTCACGCTGCGTTGCTTGCCTGTTACCTGTTACTTGGTCTTGGCAGCCTTGGCCAGCGCTTGCACGGCATCTTTCGGAGCCATGTCCGAATTCATGAACTTGGCGATCACGTCCTGAATCGCGCCTGCCTTGGCGCTATCGATGGCCATGCCGTGGGCAAAACTCGGCACCAGAGCGCCGCTCTTGTCGGTGGCGCTCATGTCATCCATCGACTTGATCGCGCAAGAATCGAACTTGTCGCGCGCCACACCGGCGCGGGCTGGAATCGAGCCCTTGTTCAGGTTGAATACTTCCTGAAATTGCGGGCTCATCACGGTCTCGGCCAGCATCAGTTGCGCCTTTTGCTCATCGGCACTCTTGACCTTGAACATCGTCAGCGAGTCGATGTTGAAGGTGAACGATTTGTCGGTGCCAGGTGCGGCCAGGCACAGGAAATCCTTGCCCGGAACCTTGCCGGCGGCGGTAAATTCGCCCTTGGCCCAGTCGCCCATGAATTGCATCCCGGCCTGGCCATTGATGACCATCGCGGTTGCCAGGTTCCAGTCGCGTCCGGCGGCATTCTTGTCGATGTACGTCTTGATCTTGGCCAGCGTTTCGAACGTCTTGATCATGGTCGGGCCAGTCAGGCTGGCCGGGTCGAGTTGCACCAGTGCCTTTTTGTAGAAGGCGGCGCCGCCCACGCCTAGCGCAACCGACTCGAACACGGTGGCATCTTGCCATGGCTGGCCGCCGTGGGCGACGGCGATCAGGCCGGCTTGCTTGATCTTGTCAGCAGCGATGAAAAATTCATCGAAGTTGGTCGGGGCCTTGGCGCCAGCCTTGGCCAGCACTTGCGGGTTGACCCACAGCCAGTTCACGCGGTGCACATTGATCGGCGCTGCCACATAATGGCCCTTGTATTTCATGATCTTCGAGACGACCGGCGGCAAGTTGGCATCCCATTTCCCTGCCACTGCGGCTGCATCGATATTGGCCAGCACGCCTTCATTGCCCCATTCCTGAATCGACGGCCCCTTGATCTGCGCCGCAGTCGGTGCGCTGCCCGAAATCACGCGCGCCTTCAACGCGGTCATTGCATTTTCGCCACCACCGCCGGCGACTGCGAAGTCTTTCCATTCCACGCCTTGGGCCGCCATCATTTTCTTGAGTTCGGCAACCGATTTCGCTTCGCCGCCCGAGGTCCAGTAATGCAGCACTTCGACTTGCGCCGCTTGCACTGATGAGGCGATGGCGAGGGTAGCTGCGAGTGCGAGTGCTGCGTTGATTTTTTTCAGTTTCATGGTTTTGTCTCCAACAATTGATCAAGGTGATAATGGAAATGTGATGCTCAGGGAGTGGCACAGCGCGCTGCTGCAGCGCCGGATCAGGTCCGGTCTAAGGTCGCCAAAGTCATGCCAGTCGGTTTTTATCCGGCATGCAGATGGCGTGGTGATGCGGTGGTATCGGGAGGGCGCTGGAAAAAATACAGAAAGGCACAGAGGAAGGCGCGAGCACCTTCGGCAGGGTGTGATGCATGGTTTGTCTCCATCTTTTTTATAAGAGGTCTTGGACGTAACGCTAACGATCTTGTTCGCCTCAAGTTTTTTCCGGTCACTGTTACAGCTAGTGTCAGAGCGAGCACATTAGCACTGCAATCAATGTGACGCCAGTGCTGGATCGCAGATACAGTATTTTTTGTTCAAGTTGTTGATTTTATTCATGAAAATAATTTTCATCTACGCTGCACCTTACATTTCATTACAATCAGCGATATCGCTCTTTGCGCTCTTCATGGGAGAGACTGCAGATGCATGTAGTGCAGCGCACGCTGCTCTCTGCAACAAAAAGAAACAAATGCTGATGCTTCCTTACAAATTGAAAAATAATGTTGCCAATGAATTCGAATCGGCCTGGGTTATAGTCTGTTCCGACGCCTGGAAGCGTTGCCGTGGAGAATAGTTATCTTGCCAAAATCAAAGAAAATCGCAGTGCAGGTCTTGAGCGCGCTGCTTGTTGCCGTCATGGCTGGCTTGATTGCGCCCGGCCCTGGCGCGCATGCCGAAGGCTTGCAGGTATTACATTGGTGGAAGTCCACCAGCGAACGCCGCGCGATCGACCTGATCGCTGCCCGACTGGTGGATGAACATATAGACTGGCGCGACAGCATGATTCCCGGCGGCTCCGGCGTGGGCGCCGGCATCGTGTTGCGCAGCCGCGTGCTGGCCAAGGATGCGCCGGAAGTGGCGCAAGTAAACGGCATCGTCATCGCCGAATGGGCGCGCCTGGGGCTGTTGCTTGAACTCGACGGCGTGGCCGCTGCTGGCAAGTGGGACAAATTGTTGTTGCCGGGCGTGGCAGCGTTGATCGCGCCCGGTGCGCATGTGGTTGCCGCTCCACTCGGCATTCACCGCATCAATACGCTATTTTTCAATCGCAAGCTGTTCGCGCAGCACCGCTTGGTGGCGCCGGCTACTTGGGATGAGTTCGAGCGCGTTGCCGGCGTCTTGCAACAGGCCGGCGTCGTGGTGCTGGCGCAAAGCAGTGAACCTTGGCAAGTGGCCACGTTGTTCGAGACGCTGGTGCTGGCCGAGGGTGGGGCGGATTTTTACCGCGCACTATTCATCGCGCGCGATCCGAATGCCTATTCCAGTGTTGAACTGGGCGCTGCCTTGATGCGCCTGCGCGGCTTGAAGAAGTGGATGAGCAAGCCTGTGCTGGAGCGGCCCTGGACCGACATGGCGCGCCAGTTGGCCGATGGCGATGCCGCGATGATGGTGATGGGCGATTGGGTCAAGGGTGAATTGAATGCCTGGGGCCTGGCGACCGATGTCCAATTTGGCTGTGTCGCTGTGCCCGGCACTGGCGCACTGCATCTGTATAATGTCGACACTCTGGCGATGCTGGCGCCGCGCCAGGGCAGTCCATCGCACCGGCCGGCGCAAGAGAAGCTCGCTGCCATCGCGTTGTCGGCGTCGGTTCAGAGCGATTACAACCAGATCAAGGGCTCGGTACCGGTATTGCGCAATCCGCTGCTGTCCAAGATGGACGGTTGCGCGCGTGCTTCGTGGACGCTGTTTGCCGCCGGCGGCGCCGTACCGAGCTTGGTGCACCGGATGGCACTTGATGAAATCGTGCGCGATGCCATCGTGGCCGAAGTGCACCGCTTTTTTCTCGACGATACCATTATGGTGGCCGACAGCGCACGCCGCCTGGGGGCGATCGGGCGCAGCACCGCCCCCGCGTCCACCAGACCATCCAAAACCCGATAGGCCCATGATGCGCAAGATACTCATCGTCGACGACGACCAGAAAACCAGGACGCTGCTGAAGGCTTACCTCGACAAGAATCAGTACGAAGTCAGTCTGGCGCACAACGGGGAATCGTTTCTGGCCGAGTTTCATCGCCACGCCGATGAGCTGTCGCTGGTGATACTGGACGTGATGTTACCCGACACCGATGGTTTCGTCCTGTGCAAGGAAGTGCGGCGGCGCTCGAACGTGCCCATCATCATGCTCACCGCCAGCTCGGATGAAACCGACCGCATCGTCGGCCTGGAACTGGGTGCCGACGATTACATCTCGAAACCCTATAGTCCGCGCGAATTGCTGGCCCGCATCAAGGCGATTCATCGCCGCACCGGGATGCATGATGTCAGCGCGCCGCGCTACCATCGCTTCGCCGGTTTCACGCTCGACACCTTGGCGCGCACCGTGTCGGACAGTGGCGGCGAAATCGTCGCACTGACCGGACTCGACTTCCAGTTGCTGAAATATTTTGTCGAGCATGCCGGCGATATTCTCGATCGCAGCGCCTTGTGCGAAGGCACGCGCGGGCGCGATGCGGGACCAATGGACCGCTTTCTCGATGTTCAGATCAGCCGCCTGCGGCTGCGGTTGAACGATGGCGGCAAGCAACCGCTGTTGATCAAGACCGTGCGCGGCGCCGGCTATGTGTTCGCCGCCGAGGTCAGCAGTGGGCAGGTCTGAATTGCATGTCCAAATCGATGCCTGAATCCAAGCCTGAAAACCAGCGCTGGTCTCGTCTGTGGCGATATCTGTTGCCGCAGACGCTGCTGGGGCGGCTCTCGATCGTGATGGTCGCGGGCGTGATGCTGACCCAGTTGCTCGGCAATGTGATCTGGGCCGCGCAGCGCCGCGCCGAGGCCCAGATTGAGCTCGTCACGTCGTCGCAGCATGTCGCGCACAGCGCCGCGAGTGCCGTGCGTTTTTTTCTGAGCTTGCCGGCCAATTATCGCCCCTTGATCATTCAGCAATTTCGCGAAATGGGTGGCACGCGCTTCCTGGTGAATTTGAACCGGGGGCCGGTCGAGATCGCCGGCATCGGTTCCCAAGGTGTCACTTCCCACAGTCTGGCCGAGAGCGCCTTGCAGCAGGTGCGCGGCACCTTGCAGGAAGATGTGCCAAATTTGTCGAAGCTGCGCGTCGCGCTGGCCTGGCCCGAACAACTGTTGGTGAGCGACGACGGTACCCGGATCGGCGATCTGCCCGCCAGTTGGGTGCAGCATATCGTACTGACCAAGCCGGCGCCGATTCTGGTGATTCAGGCCGAGATGGAGCCTGGCCACTGGCTGTATCTGGCCAGCCTGATGCCCAATCCGTATTTTCTCGACAGCGGCAATCCCTTGACGCGCGACCGCGTGCTATTACAGCTGTTATCCTTGGCGGCGGTGCTGGCGCTATCTTTTCTGGTGGTGCGCTGGACCACGCGCCCGCTTGCTGCGCTGTCCGAGGCGGCCCAGGCGTTCGGCAACGGCGAGCACATGCCGGCGCTGCCGGAGACCGGCAGCCGCGAATTTGTCAACACCGCGCGCGCTTTCGGTGCCATGCGCGAGCGCATCGCGCGCTACATCGACGAGCGCGAACGCTTGTTCATCTCGATTTCGCACGACTTGCGCACGCCCATCATGCGCCTGAAATTGCGCGCCGAAATGCTCGACGACGATGGCTTGCGCAGTGACTTTCATGACGATCTCGATGATCTGGACATGATGGTCAAGGGCGCTTTGCAGTGCGTCAAGGATGGCGATATCCATGAAAATCCGACCGAGGTCAGGCTCGACGCCTTGCTGGGCCGGATGGTGGAGGGTGCTCGGCTGGCGGGCCATGAAGTCGCTTATGTTCCTTCGGGCCTGTGCGTGAGGGCCAAGCCGCTGGCGCTCAAGCGCGCGATCGGCAACTTGCTCGACAATGGCTTGTTCTATGGCAACCGTGTCGACATCTCGGTCTTCGAGCGCGGCGCCGACATCGAGATAGCGCTGCGCGACCATGGCCCGGGAGTGCCGCAGGAGGCGTTTGCGACGCTGTTCGATCCGTATCTGCGGCTCGAGCACGGGCGGCGCCAGAACAGCGGCGGCATGGGTCTGGGGCTGGGGATTGCGCGCGGCATCGTGCTGGCGCACGGTGGCGAACTGGTGCTGGAAAACGACCCCGGCGGCGGCTTGCGCGCCACCATCATCTTGCCGGGCGTGATTGCCGACGACGCTGGCCCGGTCTGATCGTCCTTCGAGCGTTGCAGCTTGTCGTACAATCGACCTTTCAAATTCTTCAAAAGGGCTGCCATGCGCGTCATCGAAATCAAGCAACCCGGTGCACCCGATGTGCTGCAACTGGCTGAGCGGGCGCTGCCGTCGTGGGATGCGGGTGAATTGTTGATTCGCGTGCATGCGGCCGGCATCAATCGACCCGACGTCTTCCAGCGCATGGGCAAGTATGCGCCGCCGCCAGGGGCGTCCGATTTGCCGGGCCTGGAAGTGGCTGGCGAGATCGTCGATGGCGATCTGGACGGCTCCGGTTTTGCCAAGGGCGATCTGGTCTGTGCTCTGGTGCAAGGTGGTGGCTATGCCGAGTATTGCCTTGCCTCGGTCGCTCTGTGCCTGCCGGTGCCAACTGGCTGGACGGCGCTGGAAGCGGCCTCGCTGCCCGAAACCTTTTTTACCGTGTGGAGCAATGTGTTCGATCGGGCCCACCTCGCTCCTGGTGAAACCTTGCTGGTGCAAGGTGGCAGTTCGGGCATCGGCGTGGCCGCGATCCAGATTGCCGCGGCACTTGGACACCGCGTGTTCGCCACCGCCGGCAGCGTCGACAAGTGCCGCGCTTGCGAAGCGTTGGGCGCCGAGCGCGGCATCGATTACCGCAATGAAGATTTTTCAGCCGTGGTCAAGGAACTCACCGGCGGGCGCGGCGTCGACGTGATCCTCGACATGGTGGGTGGCGATTACTTGCCACGCGAAATCGCCTGCCTGGCTGACGATGGCCGCATCGGCGTGATCGCGCTGCTGGGCGGGGC
>CANFGA010000029.1 GCA_947446335.1 Oxalobacteraceae bacterium
AGATGATGTTGTAGTAACGAATGTCGACACCGTTCGACTCGGCCAATTTGCGCGCCTGCGCATCGGCGCGGGCGTTGAAGCCGATGATGACCGCTTTCGATGCGACCGCCAGATTGACGTCGGACTCGGTGATACCACCGACCGCAGCGTGAACCACCTGCACCCGCACTTCGGATGTCGACAGTTTTTGCAACGATTGCACCAGCGCTTCTTGCGAACCTTGCACGTCGGTCTTGATGATCAATGGCAAGTTCTTGACTTCGCCTTCGGCCATCTGATCGAACATGTTTTCCATCTTCGACGCTTGCTGCTTGGCCAGTTTCACATCGCGGAACTTGCCTTGACGGAACAAACCAATTTCGCGCGCCTTGCGCTCGTCGGCCATGACGACCACTTCTTCACCGGCGATCGGCACTTCAGTCAAGCCCTGGATTTCGACCGGAATCGATGGACCTGCTTCGGTGATGGTCTTGCCGTTTTCGTCCAACATCGCACGGACCCGGCCGTACGATGAACCGGCCAGCACGACATCGCCGCGCCGCAGGGTTCCCGACTGCACCAGGATCGTCGCAACCGGGCCACGGCCCTTGTCCAGACGCGCTTCAACCACCAGACCGCGCGCAGGTGCGGCGACCGGCGCCTTCAATTCCAGCACTTCGGCTTGCAGCAGCACTTGCTCCAGCAATTCCTCGATACCCTGGCCAGTCTTGGCCGAGACCGACACGAATGGCGATTCGCCACCGTACTCTTCCGGCACGACTTGTTCTGCTACCAGTTCTTGCTTGACGCGGTCCAGGTTCGAGCCTGGCTTGTCGATCTTGTTGATCGCCACTACCAGCGGCACGCCGGCCGATTTGGCATGGGCGATCGCTTCCTTGGTTTGCGGCATCACGCCATCGTCGGCGGCAACCACCAGAATGACGATGTCGGTCGCTTTCGCACCACGGGCACGCATGGCCGTAAAGGCTTCGTGACCCGGGGTGTCGAGGAAGGTGATCATGCCGCGCGGCGTTTCGACGTGATAAGCGCCGATATGCTGCGTGATGCCGCCCGCTTCGCCGGTCGCCACTTTGGCGCGGCGGATGTAATCGAGCAGCGAGGTCTTGCCGTGGTCGACGTGACCCATGACGGTGACCACCGGAGCGCGTGGCAGCGATTCGAACTGCGCATGCTCGCCGCTATCGGCCAGCAGTGCTTCAGGATCGTCGAGTTCAGCCGCGAATGCCTTGTGGCCCATCTCTTCGACCAGAATCATCGCCGTTTCCTGATCCAGCACCTGGTTGATCGTGCACATCTGACCGAGTTTCATCAGGTGCTTGATCACTTCAGAGGCCTTCACCGACATCTTGTGCGCCAGTTCGGCGACGGTGATCGTCTCCGGCACGTGGACATCCTTGATGACGGCTTCGGTAGGCGCCTGGAAATTCGTTTCGCGATCGTCATGCGACGGACGACGTCCACCGCGCGCACCGCCGCGCCAGCCGTCGCGTCCGGAAGGACCGCTGTTGCCGCGTGGCTTGGGAGCACCGGAGGCGCCGCGTTTCTTGGCATCATCCGACCAGGTCGACGACACATTGGCCGACTTGATCGACTTCTTGTCGACCAGAGCTGGCTTCTTGTCATCTTTCTTGTCGCCAGGCTTCTTGTCGGCAGGCTTGTGCAGCGTGCCTTCGGTGACCTTCGGCTTCACGACAGCGACCACTGGCACCGGCTCGGGCGCCTTGATCACGCGCCGCGGCGCATTCATCATGGCCTTGATCTGTGCCACTTCGTCGGCTACGGCCTTGCGTGCACGGTCGGTCGCTTCAGCCTTGTCAGCCGCTTCCTTGGCCAACACGGCCGCTTTTTTCTTTGCTTCGTCAGCTGCCATGCGTTTCTTCTCTTCTGCGGCTGCGGCGTCACCGCCGGCAGGCACGCTGGTCACGACCGGAGCGGCAGCTGCAGCAGCCTTGGCTGCGGCAGCCGTCGCTGCGGCTTTCTTCGCTTCGGCGTCAGCTTCGCGCTTGGCGTCGACTTCAGCCTGATGCGATGCTTTTGCCAGTGCTTCCTTCTCGGCGTCGAGCTTGGCCAGACGTTCTTGCTTTTCGCGTAAATCCGCTTCCTGGCGGGCGATCTGTTCTTGCTGGCGGCGCGCATCTTCTTCGCGCCGCGCCACTTCGGCCAGATCGACGACCGGTGCAGCCGGTTCGACTACAACCGGCGCAGCAGCGGCGACTTCATCGCGCTGCACGAAGGTGCGCTTCTTGCGCACTTCGACCTGGATCGTGCGCGACTTGCCGGTGGCATCAGCCTGCTTGATTTCGGTGGTTTCCTTGCGTGTCAGCGTGATTTTCTTTTTCTCGCTGTCAGCGGCTGTACCGTGGGTGCGGCGCAGGTGATCAAGAAGCTTGTCCTTATCATCTTTCGACAATGGATCTGACGTCGAACTTTTTTCGACGCCGGCAGAACGCAGCTGCGTCAGCAGCAAATCTGCAGGCATCTTCAGTTCGGTGGCAAATTGGGCTACGTTGTTACTCGCCATTCAGTCCTCTTTTCTATGTGTCGCGGAGATGATAAAGATAGTCAAATTAAGCCTTTGCGGATTCAGCAAGACTCCACGCCTTGGCCTGCAAGGCCTTGGCACGATCGTCATACTTCGCGTCAACCAACTTCATCTCATCGTCGGTCACATCTTTAAATTCACTCTTAATGAGTTCACGTGCACGGTCCGCAGACAGGGCCAGGATTGCGCCGAATTCGTCATACGCCAGTGCGGCAAAAGCTGCCACGGTCTTGATACCAGCCAGACCCAGCTTGCCGGCGGTGACGCGGTCCATGCCATCCAGACCGACCAACGCCTCGTCCATGCCTTCCAGACCCTCTTCCGAAGCGATCGCTTCGGTGACCAGCGCATCGCGCGCCCGGGTCCGCAATTCATTGACGGTATCTTCGTCGAACGATTCGATTTCCAGCATTTCGGAGATCGGCACGTAAGCGATTTCTTCCAGACTGGCGAAACCTTCTTCCACCAGTATGTCGGCCACGTCCTGGTCGACATCGAGTTTTTCCATGAACAACGCACGCACTGCCGCTGTTTCAGTGGCCGACTTGTCGGCCGATTCTTCGGCCGTCATGATGTTGATTTTCCAACCCGTCAATTCGGCAGCGAGGCGCACGTTCTGGCCGGAGCGGCCGATCGCAATCGCCAGGTTTTCTTCATCGACCATGATCGACGACACATTCGCCGGCGCCAGGGCGCCGATGACGAATTGCGCCGGATCTTGCGACCAGAGCACGATGTCGACCCGCTCGCCGCCGAGCTCACCGGTAACCGCCTGGACACGCGAACCGCGCATGCCGACGCAAGTGCCGATCGGATCGATCCGCTTGTCTTCGGTATAGACGGCGATCTTGGCGCGTACGCCGGCGTCGCGCGCCGCTGATTTGATTTCCAGCAAACCTTGCTCGATCTCGGGTACTTCGAGTTCGAACAATTTCATGATGAAGTCAGGCGCAGTGCGCGACAGAATCACTTGTGGGCCACGCATGTTGCGGTCGATGCGCAAGATGAAGGCGCGCACGCGGTCGCCGATGCGCAAATTCTCTTTCGGAATCATCTGATCGCGCGGCAAGCGCGCTTCGATCTTGCCCGATTCAACGATCGCATCGCCGCGTTCCATGCGCTTGATGGTGCCGGTGACCAGAGAATCGCCGCGCTCCAGGAAGTCGACCAGAATCTGTTCGCGCTCGGCATCGCGCACGCGCTGCAGCACGACTTGCTTGGTGTCTTGCGCAAAGCGACGACCGAACTCGACCGATTCGATAGGCTCTTCGATATGGTCGTCGACCTCGATATCGGCAATCTGTTCCTTCGCTTCGAAGTGCAGGATTTCCTGATCGGGCAATTGCAAGCCTGCCTCGTCGGGCACAACGTGCCAGCGGCGGAAGGATTCGAATACGCCCGAATCGCGATCGATCGACACGCGGATATCGACTTCACCCTCGTAACGCTTTTTCGTGGCTTGCGCCAGGGCGAATTCGAGCGCGCCGAAGACGACATCCTTATCGACGTTTTTTTCGCGCGCCAGCGCATCAACCAATAATAAAACTTCGCGACTCATGCTTTGCGACTCCTAAAATCCACTTGCGGCACCAAGCGTGCCTTATCCACATCGGCGAGTGTAAACTCCAACATCGCCGGACCATCCTTGCCTTCAAACTCCAACGCGAGATGATCGCCCGCGGGTTCTTGCAAAGGTGCTTGCAAAATACCCTGGAACGATTTCCGGTTGTTCGTACCCGGCATCGCAACGTGCAGCTTGACTATCATTTCATAACCGGCGAAGCGCCTGAAATCTTCCAGTTTGCGCACCGGGCGATCGAGCCCGGGAGAAGAAATCTCTAACCGCTCGTAGGGTACATTCTCGACCGTCAGCAGATGCGACAGCTGATGGCTTACCGCTGCACAATCCTCGACCGTGATCTGGCCTTTTTCAACCGCGTCGGCCGCGCTGAAATCGATAAATATGCGCAACACGCCGCGCTCGCCGCGCTCGACATCGACCAGTTCGTAGCCCAGGCCGGTCACTGTCTTTTCAATTAAGTCCAACCGCTGCAAGAAAATTCTCCAGAACAAAGCCTGTTTTTTGCCGCCATCAAGGTCGTCAAAAACCATTCAACAAAAAAAAAATGGGCATCTGCCCATCTTCTTGTATTCCCAACCAGATGAAAGCATCTTCGAGCGCACAAACCTTGCGCGAAGCTTTTATTAGGCTGCAGATTATAACGCGTTATCGCAATCGCTGCAATACTGTGCACGCAATGTCAACATCAGATGATAGGCTCAATCGAGGCCCGCGCCGCAGGAATGAAGCGACGACCTCGTACCCCGATTGAACCGATCACCTTCGGCCTGATCCCTTGCTGCTACATCAACCTTTGCTGCGGCGGCGCGGCATGCCCTGATCCATGCTTGGCCGCGCTTGCGGCGAACGGCCCTGCTCGGAACGCCCCTGACCTTGGGCCGGACGCCCCTCGCCTGGACGGGCCGGATTGCGGCGCGGACCGGTGTTAGCAAAACCAAAAGTTGTCTGCATCGGATCGGGCTGGCGACTGCGTCCGGCACCTTCACGCCCGGGGGCAGCTGGCCGACCATCGGCCGCACGCGCCTGACCAAACTGACCCTGACTGCGGCCTTGGCCGCGGCCTTCGCCTTGACCTCCCTGGCCGCCTTGACCCGGACGGCCTTCGCGTCCCTGGCCAGGTCGACCCTGACCCTGGAAACCCTGACCGCCTGTCGAGCGGCCCTCGCCAGGGCGGCCCTCGCCCGAACGGCCCTCGCCGGAGCGTCCTTCGCCCGAACGACCCTGGCCTTGATAACCCTGACCGGCGCCGGGACGACCCTGACCTTGGTAGCCCTGAGCGCCACCAGCACCGGGACGGCCCATGCCAGGGCGACCCTGCCCCTGATAAGCGCCACGGCCCGCGCCGCGCCCCATGCCAGGAAACGGATCAGCATTGTTGTTGTTGACATCCATCCGGTTGCCGTTCGGCTCGTTTGGCTCGCGTTGCTCACGTGGCTCGCGTGCTTCGCGCGGCTCACGCTGGTCGCTGCGCCCCTTGGCCGGTGGCCGGCCATCGGCGCCGGGAACTTTCTTTTCGATGCCGTAGGTCGTGAGCATGTCGCGCACTTCGTTTTCTTCCAGCTCTTCCCAACGACCGCGCTTCAAGCCGCTCGGCAGCGTCATCGCGCCATAACGGGTGCGGATCAGGCGCGAGACGGTCAAGCCGATCGCCTCGAACATGCGGCGCACTTCGCGGTTGCGGCCTTCGCCGATCACCACGCGATACCACTTGTTGATGCCTTCGCCGCCGCCATCGGCGATTTTCGAGAATTGCGCAACGCCGTCTTCGAGTTCAACGCCGGCCAGCAGCTTCTGGCGCATCCCTTCGCCGAGTTCACCGAGCGTACGCACCGCGTATTCACGATCGATGCTGTAACGCGGGTGCATCAGCCGGTTGGCCAGGTCGCCGGAAGTCGTAAACAACAGCAAACCTTCGGTATTGAAGTCGAGCCGCCCGACGGCCAGCCATTTGCCCGCCTTCATCGTCGGCAAGCGATCGAAGACCGATGGACGGCCATCGGGATCGTCATGGCTGACGATTTCGCCGGCGGGCTTGTGATACACCAGCACGCGCGGCGGCTTCTTGCTGACGCGGCGCTGGATCAATTTGCCATTGATGCGAACGTGATCGGTGGCGAGGATGCGCTGGCCGATATGGGCCGGCTCGCCATTGACCGAAACCCGGCCCGACATGATCAAGTCTTCCATGTCGCGCCGCGATCCGAGGCCGGCTTCAGCCAGCACCTTGTGCAGCTTGGGCGCATCGTCGTCCGAGGTCAGGTCGCGCCGAACTGCTTTTTGCGGCGCATGGCGCCCCTGCGGCGCCTCTTCGCTGTCGAACGCATCGGACGTCACATACGAAAACACGGCATCGGCATTGCTGTCTTGCACGCTGGCCTGGGCGCTGGCCGGGCGCCCCTTGCCCTTGCCCTTTTGCGGGCCTGCACCACGCACATTGCGCTGCGGTGCGGCGACACTGGCCACCACCGGATTGCCTTCGGCGTCGAGCACTTCTTCCACGATCACTGGCGCGGCGGCGACATTGCGCGGCTGGTTGATGCGCGGCGCGCGATCAGCCTGCTGCTCGCGCATCTGGCGCGGACCGCGCGGTGCGCGCTCCGGGCGCGGCGCGGCGCCGTCGACTTCAGCGGCTGCCGCTTCGACCGCAGCTTCGATTTTTTTCAATTGACGCGGTGCGCGCGCCGGGCGCGGGGCGCGCACCACAGGCTCTGCATCGACCAAGGCAAGCGGCGCCGCAACTTCCGGCGCAGCGCTGTCAGCAACAGCGATGACTGGAGCTGCGGCGGCCTTGGCGCGGGGCTTTTTCACTGGCGCCACGGCAGTGACGGATGGCTCGACTGGCGCAGCAGATTTGACAGCAGCGACTGGCTCGGCAGGAGCAGCGATAAGTTCGGCAGCTTCGGCAGCGAGGACCGCCTTGGTGCGCCGCTTCGGCTTGACCGCGACCACATCGGCGGCAACTTCAACAACGGCAGCGACTGCAGTTGCAGCGGCGGCCTCGATCTGGGCCTTGGTGCGGCGCTTAGGCTTGGCTGCCACGATGGCGACGCCGTCCGCAGGAAGGTCAGTGGCGGTCTCTTGATTTTTAGGATTGTTCATGGTTCGTTTCTTGGTTGGTCTGACCTGGCGCAGCGTCAACCGTTCATTCTGGCGCAGAGGTCGTGAGTATAGGCTTCAACTGGGAAGCATCGGGGCTGGGGTCAGGGCTTGCTGTCGGAGCTATCCATCACAGCCGCATCGCTACCTGCACCAACATTATTTTCAACTTCTTTCGCAACATCATTGGCTGCTTTATCAAAATTCTGCTGTAAAGCGGCTTCAAGCGCACTCATGTCGAGCCCACTGTTGGTTGCGCTGATCTGCGGCAATGGCGGCAACTGGGACAGCGAAGTCAATCCCATGTCATCGAGAAATTGCCTGGTCGTTGCCAGCAATGCCGGCCGGCCTACCACGTCGCGGTAACCGATCGCATCGATCCAGCCGCGTTCTTCCAGCATCTTGATCGTCTGCGAATTGACGACCACGCCGCGAATTTCCTCGATATCGCCACGAGTGACCGGCTGCCGGTAGACGATGATCGCCAATGTCTCCAGCGCCGCACGCGAATATTTTTGTACCTTTTCGACACCGAGGCGGTCAAGGTAATGCTTCATCTCGGGCCGGCTCTGAAAACGCCAGCCACTGGCCAAGGCCACCACTTCTACCCCTTTGCCGACCCAATCTTGCTGCAATTGCTCCAGCATTTTCTTGATGGCATCGACACTGACAACGGGCGCAGCAGCATCATCGGGATCGACAAACAACTTTTTCAGGCTTTGGATGGACAAAGGCTCTTGCGCGCACAGCAATGCGGTTTCGAGGACTTTTTTCGCCTCTCCTGGTTTCATAACAACTCTTGTGCGGTGAATATGGCAATGGATGCAGGGCAGAAATAAAAAAATAATTTGCACTCATGACAAGCATCGCCTGACGCTGTCGCGCCATGCTGCCAGAGCATACATCGAAGCTGCTTTCCGGCGCCCTGGCATATACGCGCAGAGCGGGAGTATTACAGAAGGAGAAGCGGACGAGCCACGATCACGAAGCACCTGGAAATGGTCCGGGCATTGAATGCGATGACTATCCCTGCATGCAATTTTCAGGCTGGGCGCGCATCGCATACCGATGCTCGGGACCACTTTATATAACGTACGGATTGTACCTGATAAAAGCGGCGCCAGTGCAATTATGGCGCCGCATCGATCCCGGCTGCCATTACGCAGCCGCAAGTGCCTCGGATAAAATCGCCGCCACGCCCAGAAAGGCAGGATATTGCGCGCTGATCACATAGGTCGGCACTTGCGAAAGGTAGCCTGCAAAGCGGCCTTTTTGCTCGAAACTGGCGCGAAAGCCGGATTGAGCGAAGCGCTCGCCCAGGCGCGGCACGATGCCTCCGCCGATGTAGACGCCGCCGCGCGCACCGAGCGTGACGGCAAGATTGCCTGCAATGGTACCCAGCATCTGGCAAAAAACGTCGATGACTTGATCGCACAAGGCCGATTCGCCCGCCAGCGCGCGGCGCAAGATCTCAGGTGCATTGAGCGCTGACTCGGCCACGCCGGCGCGTTCGGCCAGGGCACGATAAATCAACTCGAGGCCAACGCCGGACAACAATCGCTCGGCCGACACATGGTCGAATTCGCGCAAGGCGAACTGCAAGATGGCGATTTCTATCTCGTTGACAGGAGAAAAACTGACATGACCGCCTTCGCTGAGCAGCGCGCTCCAGCCATCACCACAGGGAATCAAGCCTGACACGCCCAGTCCGGTGCCCGGTCCAATCAGCCCCAGCGCACCATGTTCGAGAGCAGTACCGCCGCCGACTTGATATTTTTGCGTCGCCGACAACAGAGGCAAGGAGCGCGCCAGCGCAGTGAAATCGTTGACCAGCACCAGCGTCTGAAAACCGCACTCCAGACGCATCGCCTCGATCGAGAATTCCCAGTGATGATTGGTCATGCGCACCAGATCGCCTTTGACCGGATTGGCGATCGCGATCGCCGCATGACGGATCGCCGCACCGCCGGCAGCGACGATGGAGGGCAATGCCAGATAAGCGCGCAGCGCCTGCGTCAAGCTCTCGTGCGCGGCGCATGGCAACACTTCGACATGATCGATGCAACCGGGCGTGGACTCCAGCGCAAAGCGGGCATTGGTGCCCCCGATATCAGCGAGCAGACGCGGCGCATCGGCAGTCGGTGGCAATGTGGAAATAGGCTGAGCGGTCATGGTGTGCAATGAAAAAGGGAAGCCGGAGCTTGGACATGCGTCGTCTGAACGCGCTTTTTTTGTAATTTTGCTACATTTTATTCGAAATATCCACTATTTCCGATTATTTTCATCCATGCCGACGTAGCTTTACTACCAGGCAGCGCTGTTACGGCAACACCGGATTGGCCCCGGCCGGCATCGCGCAGGCTGCGCTCCAGGCATCGAGGCCGCCGCTGAGCGCTCTGGCGCGGTGATAACCGTGGCTCTGCAACAAAGTGGCGATCTGGGCCGCCGTCACATCGTTTGGACAACTGCAATAGACGACGATGTGGCGGCCCTTGTCGAGCGCAGCAATCGCCTGCGTCAGCACGCCGCCGCCAAACAGCAATGCTCCAGGCACGCCATCTTGCAGCAGTTGGGCCGTCTTGCTGCGCGCATCGACCAGCACCGGTTGCTGGCCGCCGGCCATCAATTGCAGCAATTCATCCATGCTGATGCGCCCTACCCGGACCGACTGCTGAAAGCGCTTGCGCTCGACATACTTGAACAACACGAACAGCATCAGCAGACTGCCCAGCACGATCAATGCAGTCGATCCGGTCGTCGCCAGCAAGGACAGCACCCGGTCGACACTGCGATGAAAGAACAAGCCGAGCGCCAGACCGCTGCCGGTCCACAGCACGCCACCCAAGCCAGCAAACATCAGGAAGCGCAGCGCACCGGTGCCCAGCGCGCCAGCCATCGGTGCGGCGATCGTGTTGAAACCGGGGATGAACTTGGATACGATCAGCGCCTTCGGGCCCCAGCGCGTGAATTTGTCTTCGGTCTGACTGACGCAATAGTCGGGCGACAGGGAAATGCGACACAATAATCTCAATATGCGCTTGCCATAGCGGCGCCCGGCCCGAAACCACAGCGTATCGCTGATCAGGCATGCACTCAGAGCGACCGCCCATACGGAAGGACCGCTCATGTCACCGGTGGCAACGAGCGCGCCGGCCACGATCAGGATCGGGAAAGCGGGGATCGGCAAGCCGATCTGTTCGATCAGGATGATCGCAAAAACAATCAGCAAGCCGTATTCTTGCAGCAATAGGTTCAGGTTGGGCATCGCACATGGTATCTGAAAACGGCTGACACTGCCGCCGCAGTGCCTGGCACTTGCTACTTACCGCGCTTCTATCTGCGGCAATCCGCGCGGAATCGCACTCAGCAAGGCCTTGGTGTACGGATGTTGCGGATTGCGGTACAACTCATCCGAGTCGGCCAATTCGACCACCTTGCCCTGGTGCATCACCATAACCTGGTCAGCCATATATTTGACGACCGACAGATCGTGCGAAATGAAGATGTAGCTGAGCTTGAATTCATCCTGCAGATCCTGCAACAAATTGAGCACCTGGGCTTGCACCGAGACATCGAGCGCGGACACCGACTCATCGCAGACCAAAATTTCCGGCTGCATCGTCAGGCAGCGCGCGATCGCGATGCGCTGGCGCTGACCGCCGGAAAATTCATGCGGGTAGCGCTGAAAGGCTTGCGCCGGCAAGCCGACTTTTTCCAGCAGAGCGTACGCCATGGCAGTGCGCTCCTTGTCGCCCGCGCCAATCTTGTGGATGCGCATCGGTTCCAGCAGGATCTGGCCGACCGTGAAGCGCGGATTGAGCGACGCATACGGATTCTGGAAGATGATCTGGATGCGGCGTTTGTAAGCCATGTACTCGCGCGCCGACATCGCGATCAAATCACGCCCTTCGAACAGCGCCGTGCCACCGGTGGCTTGATGCAGGCGCAACAGCGTCAAACCGACCGTGGTCTTGCCGCTGCCTGATTCGCCGACCACGCCCAGCGTCTTGCCGCGTGGCAGCGTGAATGAGACATCCTTGACCGCCTGGAATTCGCGCTTGCCGAACCAGCCTTGGCGCGTATAGAAGCTCTTGCTCAATTTGTCGACGACCAGCACATTGTCTTCACCGGCCACATGGCCGCGCGTGCGCTGGCGGGTTTCCACGCCGGCAACGGCGGTGCCATCGAGATAATCGGCGATCACCGGCAAGCGCCAAGGGCGTGAATCCAGCGATGGGCGGCAATGCAGCAGCGCCCGCGTATAGGCATCTTGCGGATCGTCGAAGATTGCGCGCACCCGGCCCGCTTCGCGCACTTCGCCGCTGCGCATGACGATCACATGGTCGGCGATCTCACCCACCAGCCCCAGGTCGTGGGTGATGAACAGCACCGACATCTGGTGCTTTTTTTGCAGCTTGGCGATCAACTCCATGATCTGCTTTTGTATCGTCACGTCGAGCGCGGTGGTGGGCTCGTCGGCGATCAACAGCTGCGGCTCGCAAGCGATCGCCATCGCGATCATCACGCGCTGCTGCTGGCCGCCCGACATCTGGCCCGGATAGGCGTCGATCTTGATGGCCGGGTCCGGAATACCTACCTCAGCGAGCAGGGCCAAAGTGCGCACCCGAGCCTGTTTGCGGTTCATCCCCATGTGCTGGCGCAGCACTTCGCCGATCTGGAAACCGACCGTAAACACCGGATTGAGCGACGACATCGGCTCCTGGAAGATCATCGAGATGTCCTTGCCGCACAGCACTCTGCGCTCGGCGCTGGACATCGCCAGCAAGTCGCGCCCGTCGAACAAAATGCTGCTGCTTGGGCCGATGATCGTATTATCTGGCGGCAGCAGCCCCATCACGGCCAGCGAACTGACCGACTTGCCGCTGCCCGATTCGCCCACCAGCGCCACGGTCGAGTTGCGCGGCACGTCGAACGAAATCGATTTGACGGCGTCGAACGTGTTCTTCTTGTCGATCCGGAATGCCACTTGCAGGTTGCGCACTTGCAAAAGGTGGTTGGAATGGTCTGGCTGCATGTTGGCTCCTATTTCACTTTCGGGTCGAGCGCATCGCGCAGTGCATCGGTAAACAGCGAGAATGCCGTCACCAGCAGCGCCATCGCAATCGCGGCGGCGCTCAACTGCCACCATTTACCGAGTATCAATTCATTCTGCGCTTCGTTGAGCATGCTGCCCCACGACACCACGCCGACCGGGACGCCAAAGCCGAGAAAACTCAAGATCACCTCGGCCTTGATGAAGCCGACCACCAGGATCGACAATTGCACCAACGCCACATGGCTGACGTTGGGGAAAATATGCGAAAACATCTTGCGCCAGTGCGAGGCACCGATCGCGTCGGCCGCCATCACGTATTCGCGCGCCTTGTGCTTGATGTATTCGGCGCGGATCAAGCGATACGGTCCGGTCCAGCCGGTCAAGCCGAGGATCAGGACAATGGTCAAGACGCCCTTTTGCTGCAGCACCGCAGCCACCGTCAATATCATCAGTATCGATGGAATCGAGGTGAAGATGCTGTAAAACCAGTTGAAAAAATCGTCGATGCGCCCGCCAAAATAGCCGGAAAAAGCGCCGAACAGCGTGCCCAGACCAACCGCCAGCAGCGCCGCGACCAGACCGACGACGATCGATGTTTCGGCGCCCTTGATGGTTTTCTTGAGCACATCGTGGCCCCATTTATCGGCGCCGAACGGGAGCGTTTCCAGCCTGGCGACACGCACGACAGGTCCGGCTGTGCCCATGCTGGCGCGCAATTCAGCCATTTCAACGTCCAAAGGATCGACCACGCCCGCCATGTCGATGGCCGCGCCTGCAGTGACGCGGCCCATTTCAGCCTGCAACTGGCGCAGTTCATCGGCCAGCGGATCGAGCAAATTGACCGGCGTCGGCGTCAGGTCACGCGCCGGCACCGGCGTGGCTGACGCGCCGAGCACGGTTGATGCCGGGCCGGCGGCAAAGGTCGGCGGCGCGTAGCTGACGCCAACTTCATCTTCCCAGTCCGCCACGATCAAGCCGCTCATCGACAACACCAGCATCAGCAGGAAAGCGCCCACCACAGCCAGTGCCAGCATCGCGATCTTGTCGCGCCGCAAACGGCGCCAGGCCAGCGCCCACAGGCCAGGAGAAACCGTATTTTGATCATTCTGCATGGACATTACCTACTTCAATTGAATGCGTGGATCGACCGCCTGGTACATCAGATCGGTCAGCAGATTGAACAGCATGGTGGCGACAGCGACATACACGGTGATCGCCTTGATCACAGGAAAATCGCTGCGCTCGACCGCCAGGATGACTTCGCGCCCGATACCCGGGATGCCGAAAAAGCGCTCCAGCAGAAAGGCGCCGATCAAGAGCGCCGGCAGATTCGCCATCACGTGCGTGATGATCGGAATGGCCGCATTGCGCAGCACGTGGACCCACATGATGCGCCCTTCCTTCAAGCCCTTGGCGCGCGCGGTGCGCACATAATCCTGATTCACTTCATCGAGCACGAAGGTGCGAAACAGGCGCAGCGTGGGTGCGATCGACACTGCCAGCCCGATCAGGATCGGCAGCGCCGAATAGCGCAGCAAGTTTTCCCAGAAACTGTCACCCCAGCCTTGTACCGGAAACAGACCGAGCTGATAGGCGAAGCCGTACTGGAACACGATGATGTAGACCAGGATCGAGATCGACATGCCGACAGTGCAAGCGACCATCACCGCCCTGTCGGTCAGCGAGCCGCGCACGAAGGCAATTACCAGCGCCAGCGCGATGCCAAAGAACGTTTCCAGGATCGTCAATGGAATCAAGACCGTCAGCGACGGTCCGAGCCGGGTCAAGATGATGCTTGATACCGCTTCGCCGGTGCTCCAGCTCTGGCCAAAA
>CANFGA010000030.1 GCA_947446335.1 Oxalobacteraceae bacterium
AGCAATCAATCGAGACCCTGCGGGCGCAGATGGGTCAGCGCGTAGTGCAGGTGCTGCCACCAATGATCGCGCGTTTGCACGAATGCCAGACAGCGTTGATCGAGTTCGGCAGCGAAAACGCGGTCCTGGCATGCCTTGCTCACCAGCGCATGGCGCAAGTTTTCGGCATTCACGACCGCGATCGATAGCCACAGCATCAAGCCGACGAGAATCGCCAGCGAACTCCAGACCAGATGATTGACCGTACCGGGGACGCCGACGAAGACGCTGGGCGGACGCGTCTCGCGGTAAATCGCCATCAATTTTTTTTCTTTTTCGCTCATTGCGCAGCCGCTATCGATGCAGATGAGTCAAGCCGTGCTGCAAGTGTTGCCACCAGTGCGCGCGCGATTGCACGCCGGGCAGACAACTGGCATCGATCTCGCCCTTGAACAGCGGGTCTGCGCACAGGCCGCTCATCAAGCCATGGCGCACGTTTTCAGCGTTGACCAGCGCCAGCGCCAGCCAGAGTACGCCGCCGAGCGCGCACGCCAGCAAGATCCAGGGCAAGGACTTCAAGGGCGAGGACTTCACGACGCGTTATTTCTTTACGCCAACGGGCGCTGCAGAGGCGCCCTTGCTGCTTTGCGCCTTTGCCACCAGCGCATCCATCACTTGCAAGGTCGCCTGCTGCGATGTCAGCTCGGATTGACCCGGGCGGCCGGCCTGCGCCGGGGAAGTCACATAGCGGCCATCGATGACGATGCTGGGCGCGCTGGTGAGTTGGTAGGCAGTGAGCAACTGGGCGGCGCGCTTCATTTTGGTTTGCACCGCGAACGAATTCGAGAATTCCAGGTATTTGGCCTTGTCGATGCCATTCTTGACGACGAAATCGAGGATCGCATCATCCTTGTTCAAGCGATTGCGTTCGACGTGGATTGCGCGGAAAATTTTCTCGTGCATGCCATCGAGCTTGCCCATCGCTTCCAGCGTCAGGTACAAGTGCGCTTGCGGGTCGCTGGGGCCGGAAAACGGCATGTGGACGCGGCGAAATGCAATGTTGTCGCCCTGCTTCTTGACCCATTCGGTCATCAACGGTTCCAGCGCATTGCAATGCGGGCAAGAATACATGAAAAATTCGATGACTTCGATTTTTTTGCCCGCCTCGGCGCGCTGTGGCGTGCTGAGCGTGACATAGTCGACGCCGCTTTTCGGTTCAATGGCCGAGACACCGGCGGCGGAAACCATCAGGACGACGGAAGCAAGCAAGAGACGCAGAAAACGCATGGGATCCTTGGAAAGTGAGTAAGTGACCTACGCGAGGTTACCACTTTTTGCGACCATGCCTGGTCAGGCTGACCAATTGTTACCGTTTTCCAGCTGGAGCGGCGCTTTCGGGACTGCGCAGGCACAGCGCAGTCCCGCCTTGTCAAAAGAGGATAGTGCCGGATCCGGTGGCGATGATGCGCGACAAACAATGGCGCACCATCGCCGTCAGCCCGGTCAGAAGTCGTAGCGGGCCGATACTTTCATTTGACGCCCGGCACCAGGATAAATGCCAGACTGACAGCCGAAGGCCTGGCTGTAGTAACGTTTATCGGCCAGGTTCAAGCCCGACAGCGCCACTTCCCAAGCGCCGAATTTCTTCGCGTAACGGGCATCGAAGGTGGTAAACGCCGGCATCAGCGCGGTGCAACTGTTGTCAAAATCGTCGCCATTGCGTTGTTTGTCGACCCATTGCGCGCCGAAATCGGCGCTCTGGCCATCGCCCGGCAACCATGACAGGCGCGCGGTGACGATGTTTTTCGGCACCAGCACCATGTCCCGGCCCTCGTTCGGACCGTCGGTGAAACGCGCCTGCACATGCTGCACCTGGCCGCTCAAGCGCCAGTCGGCGGCGATGCGCAGGCTGGCGTCGAGTTCGATGCCCTGGCGTTTGGTCGGGTCGAGATTGGTGTTGGCGCCATACAGGCCGGCAGTCGGGTCATAGAAAATTTCATTGTTGAGCTTGTGGCGAAACACGCGCGCCGTCAGTTTTTGCGCCGCATCGCCGACGGTGACGCCCAGCTCAAGATCGTGCGAAGTCTGGCTTTGCAGCGGTTTGTTCGCAAAAGGCGTCATGGCATTTTCATCGGCATTGGCCACGCGGTAACTCTGGCCAGCCTTGGCGTACAGGTTCACCAACGGCACGGCGTCAAAACTGCCCTGCAATTGCCAGGCGTTCATGCTTTGCTTGGTACTGTAGGTGGCAGCGGTATACAGCGCAGGGTCGATGGAGTCCTTGTCGAAGGTTTCGTGGCGCGCACCGAGCGCCACGCGCGCATTGCGCGGACCGTCGAACTTGATCTCGTCGCGCACGTAGATTGCCTTGGCGCTCTGGGACGCATCCGCTTGCGAGTAAGCGCTTTCGGTCACGCGATTCCAGCGAGTGAGGTCGATCCCGACCACGACTTCATTGAGCCAACCGTCGAACTTGCCCAGATGACGCGCGCGCGGCGAGAACTGGGTTTGCTCGCTCGAATATTGGGCTGCCGAAGGGCCAGACGAAAACACATACAGCGATTTGACTGTTTTTTCACGGTGCGACAATTCGGCCGCCAGATCGAAGTCGCCGACGCGGCGCTCGATGAAACCGGTCACGCGGTCGCTGTCGAACGATCCGAAATTGCCCGGCGTTCTGGTCTGGTGCGCATCGGCGGCGAACTGGGCTTGCGTCAGCGGCCCTGGAAAGCGCGAATCCTGGCGTGAACTGTCGATGCGCAAGCCGATGCGCCCTTCTTTCGAACTCCACTGAGCGCCAGCGTTCAATGTCTTTTGCTCGAATTTATTGTTGGCGCGATCATTGTCGGTGCTCAACGCGCCGATCGCTGCATCGAGCGCGAAGCCATCCCACGCTTGCGCAATCGAGGCGCGTCCCTCGCGCAAGCCGAACTGACCCACTTCGCCAAACACGGTGCCACGCAAGGATTGCTTGGTCGGACGCTTGGTGATGATGTTGATGACGCCACCGGTGGCACCTTCGCCATACAGCACGCTGCTGCCGCCGCGCGTGATGTCGATGCGCTCCACGTTATCGATCGCAATCGTCGACAACACCGCGCCGCTCAATTCATTTTCAGACAAGCGCACGCCATCGAGCACCACGACCAGATTCTGGCTGCTGTTGGTGCCGAAGCCGCGCAAATCGAGGTCGAAATCGGTGCTGCCATTGAGGCTTTGGCGCGCATAAACGCCGCCGATCTTGCGGATCGCGGAATTGACATCGCCCACGCCAGACTGGCGAATGTCGTCGGCACTGATCACGGTGGAACCGATCGGCAGCAGGGCCGGATCGCTGGCAAAGCGCGCACCGGTGACGACGACAGGCGCCAGGATCGTGCTTTGTGCAAATGCAGAAGAACAGCAAACGGCGATGGCGGCTGCCAGGATACGCGGCGTCAACGCCGGCAAATGTAGAGCGGGAAAGGTCATGATCATCATTTCGAAGAGAACATCCGGCCTGCGTCCCCGCAAGCCGGAATCAAAGGCCGCGTCGCGATGCGCACGGCCACCTGTTCTGGCCGGTATCCGGGCTCTCAAGACTGGCGCCTCCTTTTTCGCAAAGGAAGCGGCAATGTGTCACTTGATTACTTCAGTGACGCTTGTTGACCGTTGCGGGGGCAGCACACGCAAGCCGCCATGACGGCATCGTGTTTCCCGTTTAACTGCACACATGAGCATGTGTGCGAGCACCAAAACTGCGCCATTATAAGAGCCGGGCTGCAGGCCGGCCAGAGCAAGACCTTCTCTTTGGAAATAATCTTGTCCAAAGTGCACACCGGCCATGCCGAAGGAAGACGCAGCGGTCGGGCAATCCAAAGCCATGTCTATAATGGCAAGCATCAGGGCCACGCACGGCCACAGCCATCAGGAGTGTTTCATGTCCCCATTACCCAGCTATTTCCTGTCGCACGGTGGCGGACCGTGGCCTTACATGAACGATGAATATGGCGCGCGCCACGCTCTGCTGGCCGCCTCACTGCGCGAGTTGCCGCGCCAGATCAAGGTGCGTCCCGCAGCCGTGCTGGTCGTCACGGCGCATTGGGAAGGACCCGAGTTCCTGATCTCGGCCAACCCGCAACCAGGGATGATCTACGATTACAGCGGTTTTCCGCCGCACACTTACCAGGTGCACTACGATGCGCCGGGGGCGCCTCTGGTTGCGCACCGGATCAAGGCGCTGCTCGATGGCGCCAGCCAGATCGCCAGCCTGGATCATGAACGCGGCTTCGATCACGGCACCTTCACTTTGATGACCTCGATCTACCCGGAGGCGGACATCCCGGTGGTGCAACTGTCGCTCAAGCATGGCTATGATCCATCGACGCATGTGGCAGTCGGTCGCGCCCTGGCGCCGCTGCGCAGCGAAGGCGTCCTGATCATCGGCAGCGGCCTCAGTTATCACAATTTGCGCCAGTTTGGTCCTGCCGGCAGGATCACTTCGCACCAGTTCGATGCGTGGCTGCAAAGCACGATGCAAAGCCCTGCAGCCGAGCGCATGACGCAACTGCTGGCGTGGGACCAGGCCCCGGCAGCGCGGCTGGCCCATCCGCGCGAAGACCATCTGCTGCCCTTGATGGTGGCGCTGGGCGCCGCTGAAAACGAGATCGCCACCTGCATCTATCACGAAGAGACTTTTTTCGGCGCGCTGGCGGTGTCGAGTTTCCGCTTTGGCTCATCCGAGACGAGTTGAGCAGTAACCTCGCACCGAGCGCAGCCTGAAATCGATCAGGTGCCGCGCTTGCCGATCGCGGCAGCCTTGACCTTGGCAGCGACCAGCGCGGCCGCCTTGGCGGCCTTCTCCGCTTGCTCGGCTGCATACTCGGCCAGCAAGATGGCGCGCGTTTGCGGCGTTTCGAGCGAAATGCGGCCCAGCGCGCCGCTGCGGTAATCGATCAAGAGCGTGTGCGAGGCTTTTTCAAAGTCGAAATCGCCCCCCTTTTGCCGGTAGCCGCGCCGCGCCGCAATGCCCTCGACGACGGCGATCCCATCCATTCCTTCAGTGTTGAAGCCATAGCGCTCGACCAGCAATTGCGGATAACGCAGCAGCAATTGCTCGGCCAGGAACACGGCCACTTCTTCTTCGATCAAGGCATTGGTGCCGATCGCATGGCTCGCCGCCAGCATCAAGCCATCGCTGGCGAGCGCGATCTTCGGCCACAGCATGCCGGGGGTGTCGATCAACACCGTATTCTTGTCCAGATACAGCTTTTGCTGCAGCTTGGTCACGGCCGGTTCATCGCCCACCTTCGCCACGCGCTTTTTCAGCAAGGCATTCATCAGCGTCGATTTGCCTACGTTCGGAATGCCCATGATCATGATGCGCAGCGGCTTGGTCGGCACGCCGCGGTGCGGCGCCAGCGTCTTGGCCAGCGCGGGAATGCGGGCCACTTCGGCCGGCTTCTTGGTCGTCATCGCGTAAGCAGTCACACCCTCTTGCGCATTGTAATAAGCGACCCAGGCGGCGGTCACCAAGGGATCGGCCAGGTCGGTCTTGTTCAGGATTTTCAGACAGGGGCGCTGGCGAAACAGGCGCAATTCCTCGACCATCGGATTGCAACTGGCCTGCGGCAGCCTGGCATCGACGACTTCGATGACCAGATCCGTGTTCTCCATCGACTCGGCCGCTTTCTTGCGGGCCGCGTTCATGTGTCCGGGGTACCATTGTATCGCCATGCTGTTACCTTCAAAATCATTCAATCGAGGCGCTATTTTACGGTCTTGTGGCAAGGCCAGACAAAAATCGCGCAATTGAGGCCGCGCGCCGATTCGAGCGCTGCGTATTGCACGCTATAATCAGCCGCTTGTTGGCAAACTGTTTGTGCCCTGAAGACCTTTTTTCGGCAGTTGGTCCAGCGCTTGCCAACCGCTTTTTTTCTATTCGCTGCTCATGGGCTGCATTTCAACGCACCATCAGCAACTCGGTGCAGCAGGTGCCGAATCACTAGCCCGCCCCCTTCCACCAGATGAGATCAACCTTGCCATTTCCAATCCGACACACCAGCAGCTGCATCCTGGCCCTGCTGTTGAGCGCCTCCGCGCTGGCGCAAGCGGCCACGCCCTCCGACACGATGGCGCGGGCCAAAGCCAGCGTCGCGAAACTGACCGGCCCAAGCGGCGCAAGCAGCGCAAGCAGTGACAGAGCGAGCGACTTCAGCGCATCGCCCGAAGTGAGGCTTTTTCTGGACAAGATGGCAATCCAGCACGGCTTCTCGCGCGACGCGCTCGATGCGCTGTTCGTCAAGGTTAACCATGTCGAGACCACGATTCAGTTGATGAAGCCGGCGCCGCCGGGCAAACCGAAAAACTGGCAAGCGTACCGCGCACGTTTCGTCGAACCGGTGCGCATCAATGCCGGCGCCCGGTTCTGGAACGAGAATGCCGACGCCCTGATGCGCGCTGAAAAACAGTATGGCGTACCGGCTGACATCATCGTCGGCATCATCGGCGTGGAAACTGTCTACGGCCGCGTTACCGGCAATTTCCGAGTCCTCGATGCGCTCACCACGCTGGCATTCGATTATCCTGCAGCGCCGAATCGGAGCGCGCGGATGGCGTTCTTCCAAGGCGAACTCGAAAGCGTCTTGCTATTGACGCGGACCGAGCAAATCGACCCGCTGTCCCTGCTCGGCTCCTATGCGGGCGCCGTCGGCCTGCCGCAGTTCATGCCCAGCAGCATACTCAACTACGCGATCGACTTCGATGGCGATGGCCATATCGACTTGCGCAATTCGAGCGCCGATGCGATCGGCAGCGTGGCCAATTTCCTCACGCAGCATGGCTGGCAACGCAATGACCCGGGTGCCATCGTCTACCCGGCTCAGGTCGCACCAGAACAGGCGTGGAAACCGTTCATCGACCTGGGACTGGCGGCGACATTAAGCAGCAATCAATTGAAGGATGCCGGCGTGCGCAGCGAGGCAGCGCCGCCAAGCATGTTGTTCGGTCTGGTCGACTTGCAAAATGGCGCACAAGCAACCGAGTACTGGTTGGGCACGAACAATTTTTTTGCCATCACACACTACAACCGCAGCTATTTTTATGCGATGTCGGTCATCGAGCTTGGACGGGCGGTGCGACTGGCCAGAGACGCGGGGCGCGAGTTGTAAGCAAGCGTAATTGATATTGCTCACGATGCAAGCCATGGTTATGGTCGACCATGGCACTCGGAAGCAAGAAGCGACAGCACTGTCTGCGGCTTCGCCGCCAGCACGATCAAAAAGCCTCTTTCAATGACAAGCAGCGCTGCGCAGGGAGGCAAACACGACGCATCTGAATCATGTCATTTACTCAAAATTTCTTTTTTTTGTTGCACTTAGGTACTAAATTGCATTGTGTTGTACAATCACACAAAATATGATTTTATATATTTAAAAAATTGCAATTCCGGATCCGACCATGTGTTACTTCGTTCCTGTAGTAAAGAATGACATTGACGCAGCAAGAGCGAGCTCCGAGTGTTTTACTTTGCAACAACTTTACAAAAGGAACAGAAAATCATGACAAATACAGCTGCAAACACCGATTCCGACGATCTGTTGCAATACAATCCCAACAGACTGCTCGATACCCTGATTGAGAACTTGCGTTTGAAAAACGACGCCGCCTTGTCGCGTGCGCTCGAAGTGGCGCCTCCTGTGATCAGCAAAATACGCCATCACAGATTGCCAGTAGGCGCATCGCTGCTGATCCGCATGCACGAAGTGAGCGACTTGAGCATCCGCGATCTGCGCTATTTGATGGGCGATCGCCGCAACAAGTTTCGCATCAGCGACAAGCAGTTCAAGCCAAAAACCAGCGAGACCCAAACCGGCGAATGATCGCTGCATGAATGCCGAGGTTATGCTCTCTTGTCAACAAGCTGAGCATTTTCTTGTCATGCAGCGGCTCAGCGACTCAATTGCAGTGCAAACAGCATTATGCCTACACGATGCTTGCACGATCCTTACACGGGATGAAGTCAATGCCTATCAGGCAGGAAATACGCCCGTCGACAGATAGCGGTCGCCACGATCGCAGACGATGAACACGATCGTCGCATTTTCCACCGTCTGTGAAATGCGCAATGCAATTTCGCAGGCACCGGCGGCCGAGATGCCGCAAAAAATTCCCTCTTCCGCCGCCATCCTGCGCGCCATGCGTTCGGCCGCGCCTTGGCTGACAGATTCAATCTGATCAACGCGCGCCTTGTCATAGATCTTCGGCAGGTAGGCCTCTGGCCATTTGCGTATGCCAGGAATTTGAGAACCCTCTTCCGGCTGCGCACCGATGATGCGGATCGCCGGGTTCTGCTCCTTCAGATATTGGGATACGCCCATGATGGTGCCGGTGGTGCCCATCGCGCTGACAAAATGCGTGACGCGGCCGTCGGTGTCGCGCCAGATCTCGGGACCCGTTCCTTCATAGTGTGCACGTGAATTGTCAAGATTGGCAAACTGATCAAGGATCACGCCCTTGCCATCTTTTTGCATTTGCTCGGCCAGGTCGCGCGCATATTCCATGCCGCCCGTTTTGGGCGTCAAGACGATCTCGGCGCCGTAGGCAGCCATGCTCTGGCGCCGTTCTATGCTCAAGTTTTCCGGCATCAACAGCACCATCTTGTAGCCACGCAAAACAGCCGCCATCGCCAATGCGATGCCGGTATTGCCGCTGGTGGCTTCAAGCAGCGTGTCGCCGGGCTTGATCATGCCGCGCTCTTCGGCGCGCTTGAGCATCGACAAGGCGGCTCTGTCCTTGACCGAACCGGCCGGATTGTCGCCTTCCATCTTGCCCAGAATAATGTTGTTGCGAGCTGCAGCGTCTGCGCCAGGCAGACGCATCAATTGCACCAGGGGGGTATTGCCTATCGTATCTTCGAGTGTCTTGTAAGCCATCGTGGTCAGAGTTATCAACAAAGAGTCATTTTAATCCCAGATGGCTTTATGCGCATCAACACCCGGCGCAAGCCGCGGGGCGTTGATGCTTGTTGATACCTTGTTGATATTACTTGGCCTTGACTGCCTCGGCTACCGGGCCAGGTACTTTTGCCGGCTTGGCCTCAAGCGCCGGCTTGGCAGCTGCGGGTTTGGCCATCTCGGCGCCGCTCTTGGCCTGACCATTCACTTGCAAGCCCGCTTGCGACAACTTGACCGAATTCTTGGCCCCGATGCCCTTGACGCGCTTCTCGAAATCGGCCCAGTCCTTGAATTGACCGCCCTTGGTACGCTCTTCGAGGATCATCTTCGACTTGGCCGGACCGATGCCTTTGATGCCATCGAGCGCAGCCTGGTCTGCCTTGTTGACATCGACCTGGGCGAATGCAAAATGCATGCTGGCAAGCAGGGTCAGCGCAGCGAGCAATAATTTCTTGATCATGGTTCATCTCTCCAAAGTGGGTGTGGTTGGTATGGCAAACGAAGCCAGGCGCTGGCCTGACTTGAATGCTTAACGACTATGGCAGAGATCGGTTGACAAGCAATTGATGCGCATTGATCCAGCCTTGATCACGCGCCATCGAGCGCGAACAATTCTGCGCGCGTGACGGTGGCCGTGCCGAGCTTGCCGACGACGATGCCGCCGGCGCGGTTGGCGATCTGCACCGCATCCCACAAACAGAGGCCAGCGCCGAGCATCGCCGCCATCGTGGCGATCACGGTGTCGCCAGCACCCGAGACATCGAACACTTCGCGCGCGGCAGCTTGCATGTGGCGCACCTCGTGTTCGGTGTACAGCGTCATCCCCTCTTCCGAACGGGTCAGCAGCAAGGCATCGAGCGACAGTTCGCGCCGCATCTGCTGCGCCTTGGCCGTCAATTGTTCTTCGCTGCTCCAGTTGCCGACGATGTGGCGCAGTTCCGATTTGTTGGGCGTGAGCACCGAGGCGCCGCAATAGCGCGCAAAGTCGTCGCCCTTCGGATCGACCATCACGATCTTGCCGGCCGCACGCGCCGACTTGATCATGTCAGCCACGTTGACCAGGCTGCCTTTGGCGTAATCGGACAGAACGATGACGTCGTAATCGGGCAGCAGCGCATTGAACTGAATCAATTTGTCGCGCAGCACCGTGCCGCTGGGCGCATCCTCGAAATCGATACGCAGCATCTGTTGCTGGCGCCCGATCACGCGCAGCTTGATGATGGTCGAAATGGCCGGGTCGCGCTGCAGATAACTGTGGATGCCGCCTTCACCGAGCATGCGCTCGACCTGGCCGCCGGCCTCGTCGTCGCCGACCACGCCCAGCAGGCCCGTGTAGGCGCCCAGCGCGGCGGCGTTGCGCGCGACGTTGGCAGCGCCGCCGAGGCGCTCTTCGCGCCGCTCTATGCGCACGATCGGCACCGGGGCCTCGGGCGAAATGCGCGCCACCTCGCCGAACCAATAACGATCCAGCATCACGTCGCCGACCACCAGGATCCGTACAGAGTCAAGTACCGGCGCGACCACGGGCGCTGCCACTGCGCTGCCGGCGCCGCTCATGCGCGCGTCAGCACGGAGCGGCCGATGCCGTGGTATTCGATGCCAGCGTCCAACATCGCTGCCGGTTCGAACAGGTTGCGCCCGTCGAAAATGATCGGCGCTTTCAAACGCACCTTGATCTGCTCGAAATCCGGACTGCGGAAAGCTTTCCACTCGGTCACGATGACCAGCGCATCGGCTGCCGTCAACGCATCCATCGCGCCGGTGGCGAAGCGGATGCGGGCCAGCTCTTGCGCATTGAAATCCTGCGTCAGCACGCGCCGCGCCTCCATCATCGCCACCGGATCGTAGACTGCGACCGTCGCGCCACGATCCAACAAGGAGCGCAGCAGAACGCGCGCGGGCGCCTCGCGCATGTCGTCGGTGTTGGGTTTGAATGCCAGGCCCCAGATCGCAAAATGGCGACCGGCCAGATCAGGACCGAAACGCTTTGCCACCTTTGCGCCGAGCACCTGCTTTTGCCTGTCGTTGACCGCTTCGACTGCACCCAGGATCAGCAATTGCTGCTGATGCTGCTGCGCGGTGCGCGCCAGCGCTTGCACGTCTTTCGGGAAGCACGAACCGCCATAACCGGCGCCGGCGTACAAGAAGCTGGGGCCGATACGGGGATCGGAACCGATGCCGTGGCGTACCGCCTCGATATCGACACCGACCTCGTCGGCCAGGTTGGCCAATTCGTTCATGAACGAGATGCGCGTCGCCAGCATCGCATTGGCGGCATACTTGGTGAATTCGGCCGAGCGCACATCCATCCACGCGGTGCGTTCGCGGTTGCGATTGAATGGCGCATACAGCTTTTTCATCATCTCGCGCGCGCGCTCACCGAGCGTCGTGGCGTCGCAACCGATCACGATCCGGTCCGGGCGCATGAAGTCTTCGACCGCTGCGCCTTCCTTCAGAAATTCGGGATTCGAGACCACCGAAAAAGTGGTGCCGGCATCAATGGCGCCGCTTGCCTCGCGCGCATCGATTTCCACCTGCAGCGCCGCCTTGACGCGCTCGGCGGTGCCAACCGGTACCGTCGACTTGTCGACGATGACCTTGAACCCGCTCATGTGGCGCCCGATGTTGCGCGCTGCAGCGAGCACATATTGCAAGTCGGCCGAGCCATCTTCATCGGCCGGCGTGCCCACCGCAATGAATTGCAGCACGCCGTGCGCGACGCTGGCAGCGACATCGGTCGAAAATTGCAAACGGCCGGCAGCGCGGTTGCGCGCAACGACTTCTTCCAGGCCCGGTTCATGGATAGGGATGCCGCCATTGTTCAATAGCGCCACCTTGTCGGCATCGAGATCGAGGCAAAAGACGTCGTTGCCCAATTCGGCCAGGCAGGCGCCGGTCACAAGGCCGACATAGCCGGTGCCGATAATGGTGATTTTCATTTCAGTGTGTCCACAAATTAATTCATGACATTGAGTTCTTCGGTGCGGCGCGGCGGCGTGGTTTCCCACCGGCTGCAACCCGGGCATTGCCAATAGAATTGCCGGGCCTTGAAGCCGCAATGGCTGCATTGATAGCGCGCCAGTTTCTGGGTATAGCCATGCACCAGGTTCTTTACCATCGACAATTCGGCCCAGATCGCGGGTGGCGCATCCATCAGGCGCGCTTCGAGCAACTTGTCCAGGCCAAGCAGCGTGGGCGTGCGGCGCAGTTCATCGCTGACCAGTTGCTTGGCTGCGTCGACGCCATCGAGTTCGATCACCGCCTTGAAGACGACTTCGAGCAGATCGATCGACGACGCATCGGCCAGGTAGGATTTCAGCAAGTTCAAGCCTTCCTGTGGCCGACCGACGGCGCGATAGCCATCCATCAGGCGCTGCGCCACCAGCGCCACGTGCGGCACGCTCTGCTGCTCGACGCGGCGCCAGGCCAGCAAGGCGCCTTCGATGTCGTGCTTGGCCAGCAGCGCATCGCCATACAGCAAGCTCGCGCGCACGTTCTTGCGATCGGTCTGCAGCGCCTGGTCCAGCAGCGGCAACGCATCGTCGATCTGCAGATGGACCAGCGCATCCTCGGCCAGTTCGCAATAAAACTGGCCGATTTCCTTCTGGCGCGCACCGGCACCGGCTTCTTGCAAGCCGAGCGCCGCTTCGATCGCGCGCGGCCATTCCTTTTCGCGCTGAAAAATTTCCAGCAGCGCGCGCCGGGCCTGCACTTCGTATTGCGTATTCATCAGGCGGTTGAAGGTTTCCTCGGCCCGGTCGAGCAAGCCGGCCTTCAGGTAATCCATCCCCAGCTCATATTGGGCATGCACGTATTGCTCCTGCGGCAGGTCAGGACGCGCCAGCAGATTCTGATGGACCCGGATCGCGCGCTCGGTCTCGCCGCGGCGGCGAAACAGGTGGCCCAGCGCAAAATGCATGTCGGCCGTTTCGGTATCGAGCTTGACGATCTCGATGAAGGCATCGATGGCCTTGTCGGGTTGATCGTTGAGCAAGAAATTCAAGCCCCTGAAATAGTCGCGCGGCAAAGTGCGCGACTCGGACAGCAACTGCCTGATGTCGACACGGGCGGCAATCCAGCCCAGTGCAAAAAAGACAGGGATGCCCAGTAACCACCAAAGTTCAAATTCCATGTATTTTTTTGTTAAGTAAACGCTGCATAAAAAGTGTCTGATTGCTGCAGAGATTATTGCGGCGTATCGACGCTGTCCGGTTGTGGCTGGGCTGTGCCCTTGCTGGCAACCGCTTGCAGCGCGTGGATCGCGCTTTGCTGCCTGGTCACTGCGCGCCGGTGACGAAACACGGTCGGTGTCAGGGCCAGCACGCCGAGAATGGCGCCGGCGACAAAGGAGCCCAGCAGCATCAATACCAGCGGACCGCGCAATTCGTAATCGAGAAAGAAGTGCAGATTGACTTCTTGCGTGTTTTTCAATGCAAAGCCAAAGAACAGGATGAAGACGATCAATCCAACGATGGTGGAAACGAATTTCATCAGCCAGGTCCAGTGCGAGAGTGTCAAGTTGCGCCAGTGTGGCACAAGACAACGGTTAGATCAAAAAAAACGGCATCCTGGGACGCCGTTTTTTGTATCGGGCAGCAGGGCCAGCTTGTCGCTGACCTTGCCTTCAAGCCCGTCTGTACATCAGAGAGATTTCAGTCTTCCATGATCGGCTGCCCGACCATCGCATCGACGCGTTCACGCAATTGCTTGCCTGGCTTGAAGTGCGGCACCCGTTTTTCAGGCACCATCACCTTGTCGCCGGACTTCGGATTGCGTCCGATGCGAGGCGGTCGACCATTGAGCGCAAAGCTGCCAAAGCCGCGGATCTCGATGCGCTGACCGGTCGCCAGGGCATTGGTCATTGCATCGAGTATCGTCTTGACTGCCTGTTCCGCATCCTTGGCCACCAGCTGAGGATAACGCTCAGCCAAGCGGTTGATCAATTCGGACTTGGTCATCTACTGATCCGCAGAAGTGTCTTAGTTCTTGTTATCGAACTTGGCTTTCAACAATGCGCCCAGGCTGGTGGTGCCCGATGCTGCGTTGTTGTCGGTCTGTGCCATTTTCTGCATTGCTTCCTGGGTTTCCACATTGTCTTTCGCTTTGATCGACAATTGGATGCCACGGGCTTTGCGGTCGATGTTCAGTACCATCGCTTCGACG
>CANFGA010000031.1 GCA_947446335.1 Oxalobacteraceae bacterium
GATTTTAAACGCACAAATTTTCCAATGAAAGGTTATATCAGCAGAGCGAATGGTAGACCCATTTGTTTACTATTGGAAAATAGCAACAAAATTTCCTTTATGGATACAACAAATTGCTGCGGTGCGGGATAGTAATGTGCCAAGTAGGATCATTAATTATTTTTCACGATTTTTTCTGAGCTGCCTGTCCGGCAGTGAACGCAGATGGTATTGACTTACCCGGTGTGCGTGTTTTTCTGAGCTGCCTGTCCGGCAGTGAACTCGGCAACGGCGGTAAAAAACGCGCCATTGGCTTTCTGAGCTGCCTGTCCGGCAGTGAATGTGGTGAGTTTTTTCAGTGTAAAACAGGGGAGTTTCTGAGCTGCCTGTCCGGCAGTGAACTCGGTCGGTCCAGCCATTGGCGTCGCCGATGATTTTCTGAGCTGCCTGTCCGGCAGTGAACGCATCTTCGATCGCGCATGTCATGCGATGGTATTTCTGAGCTGCCTGTCCGGCAGTGAACTGGCTCAATCGACAGTGGGAGGATTGGAGACTTTTCTGAGCTGCCTGTCCGGCAGTGAACGTGAAAAACCCAGACCATCCGCGCTTCGACCATTTCTGAGCTGCCTGTCCGGCAGTGAACCGCTCGGGCTGGCATCCGCACCAGCACGACCTTTTCTGAGCTGCCTGTCCGGCAGTGAACAGTTTACGGAACAACAAAAAATCCCTATGCCATTTCTGAGCTGCCTGTCCGGCAGTGAACTTTGTGCTCGATCACGACAAACGCCACCAGCATTTCTGAGCTGCCTGTCCGGCAGTGAACGCCGTCCAACGTGTTTGTCACGATAGATCGTTTTTCTGAGCTGCCTGTCCGGCAGTGAACATCGTCGCAAGGCGGTTATGTCGACCTGTTACCTTTCTGAGCTGCCTGTCCGGCAGTGAACTACAAATGCCCTGCCCTGGCGCAATGATCATCTTTCTGAGCTGCCTGTCCGGCAGTGAACATCGCGTGCGCTGCGTGAGATTGCCTCACCTGTTTCTGAGCTGCCTGTCCGGCAGTGAACAGGGACTCAACCCCCGCTGGCGTTGCCATATCTTTCTGAGCTGCCTGTCCGGCAGTGAACTTTTCGCGCTGGCTCTATGAGCAAGATGCGTCTTTCTGAGCTGCCTGTCCGGCAGTGAACCATGCGGGCGGCGGCGTCGGCGCTCTTGGCAATTTCTGAGCTGCCTGTCCGGCAGTGAACGCCAGCAGCGTTAATGCTTCGTTGCGCACCTTTTTCTGAGCTGCCTGTCCGGCAGTGAACAAGAGGCGCGTCGTGAGGCTCAGGAAGCCGGGTTTCTGAGCTGCCTGTCCGGCAGTGAACAGAGTATTTTCGACGATCTGTATCTCTGCGATTTTCTGAGCTGCCTGTCCGGCAGTGAACTGTTGTCCCAGCGGAAGCGACGGCCATTCGACTTTCTGAGCTGCCTGTCCGGCAGTGAACAGCGCCAAGGCACTGGTCACGTAGCTGCCGCTTTTCTGAGCTGCCTGTCCGGCAGTGAACGGCGTGCTGATACCAGGCGCCTACCAATATCTTTTCTGAGCTGCCTGTCCGGCAGTGAACGCGCTCTCGTAGCGCCGCCTGATCCCCGAAATTTTCTGAGCTGCCTGTCCGGCAGTGAACTCGGCGCGCAAGTCAAGGCATTGAATCTTTCCTTTCTGAGCTGCCTGTCCGGCAGTGAACCCACAGTTGGCCATGTTTCGATGCGCATCAATTTTCTGAGCTGCCTGTCCGGCAGTGAACGCCGGCGCCGCCAGCAGCTCGAATTTGCCAGTTTTCTGAGCTGCCTGTCCGGCAGTGAACCATCTGCGCGCCGATGCTGCCCGCCAGTTGCTTTTCTGAGCTGCCTGTCCGGCAGTGAACCACACCAGCTGGCGGAAAACTGATCTGCACCATTTCTGAGCTGCCTGTCCGGCAGTGAACGCATGGCGGGCATGGCGCAGGCTGACGGATCTTTTCTGAGCTGCCTGTCCGGCAGTGAACTAGATCATAAAGCACACAAGTGCTTGTCACACAAAGGTTTTTTGTAAATATAACGGTGCCTACCCAAGAAATTGGGTGGCACGTAAGTTGTTGATTTTTAAAGAGCGCAGTACGAAGTACAAAAAAGGGTCAGAACCAGGGAATGGTCGCTCCCTGACTCAGACCATAGGCGTTGAAGTCGCCAGCAACAGCCGCAGGCTGAATAGGGCCGTGCTCGATGAATAACCTGAACGTCTGACCACTGCTGGCGCTGCGCAACTGAATGAAAGGCAGGTGCGTCAAGCGCGCTGCTTCGTCTGGAATACGTTGTCGCGCCACTTGCTCGTCGACATTTTGACGGCGCATCAAACGCCGGCGCATGCGCTCGGGGCTGCTCTTCACTTGCACCCGTCCAACGCGGCGGTGCTTCGCATTATCCGGCACCGAGGCGGGTTGTGTCAGCACTACATGGTCGCGCATGCCTGCCAACCAATCACTTGCAAGCAGCGTCGACAACACACCAAGTCCACCGTGCAAGCGCAGACGAGCGCCCAGATGCGGCACCTTCGAATCGAAGTCCGGAAAACTCACGCCGATGGTGGTACTGTCCTGTGCTGCAAGAGCGCGGTGCAGCTTGGAGTAGAGCGCCGCCAACAGTTGGTAGGACGGGAATTCAGGGTCTGGCCGCAGCTCGATATCGAGATAGTGATCCATCCATCACTCCTTGCCAGAGTCGCCAAACACGCCGCCGCGAATCAGTGTGGCCATCACGAAGTGCTGCTGTTCAACGTCGGGCTGCACATCCTTGACCAGCCAATTATCGAACAAGGAATAGAAATCGTCCTTTTGCTTCGGTTGGCGATATGCCTTGCCCTGCGTGGTCACCGAACCGTACGGTTCGACGGCGATCGGCCCATTTTCAGCGGCGCCCTTGTACCAGGTGTCGATTGAACGCAATGCATTGCCCAACTTTTGCGAATGCATGCCCGCAATGCCGCCGACTTCGTAAAGCGTCTTGCTCTTGCTTGACTTGGCCTTGTCCAGGATCAGTTCTTGTGATGGAAACACTTCCTGCCCGGCGCCGGCGCGCACGAAGGCGGTCACTTGCAACAGTGTGTGACGGCTGCCGGCCAGGCCCTCGGCGATCAGCGTGCTCAGTTGCGCCAGGGCGGCGGCAGCTTCAGGCGGCGCATCGAAGTCACGCAGCGACAGCGCCAGCGCATCAAAAGTCCAGGTCTGCGCAGCTTGGCCATCGACCAGATGCGCCACTTGCACGACGACTTGTTCGGCTCCCAGGCGATTGCGCCAGAGGAAGCGGCCATTGGCCAGGTTGCTCGCGTAGCGCCGGGCCAGTTCGTCAAAACCGTGTGCTTCGACATAGCCTTTGACTGTGTCTTGCAACTTGTGTTGGTAATCGGCATTGTTGCAGGCCGATGGCGTGCCAGCCCCACCCAGCACACGCAGCGTGAAACTGACCTTCAACGTATCGGCATCGGCCGGCAGCGTCGCCACATCGACGGTTTGCAAGTTTGGGTTTTCGATTGCGGCGTCGAGCTTGGCCGGATCCTGATCTTTGGTTTTGAGCCTGTTCGAGATCGTGCCGCGCACCGATTTTTCGCGCACGATCACCGCCGGCCATTTGCCGCTGGTGGCGCGATCGATCCACGAACCGGCAAAAAACAGCGCGTCGGATGGATCGAGCTTGCGTTCGAATGCAAGCACGGATGCGGTCTTGATTGCAGTAGTTGCCATGATTTAAATCCTTGTCTTAGTCGATGTGGGTGAGTGGCAATACGGTAGGACGGAAAGCATTGATGCAGCGATACAGACCAGTGTCAGGGTCGCGGGTCGGTGCCCAGAGCAAATCATTGACATCGTTCAGGCGATGGGGACTGATCCACTGGCCGATCGAATAGACGCTTTCGACGAAACAGAATGGCACGCCAGGATCGCGCGCACCGGCCACTTCGCCGGCCGGATATACGTTTGACAATGGTGCAAAGCCGACCGGAATCGGCACGGTCCAGCCGGAGCGCGCATCGCTGGCCCATTCGACGGTGGTAATGGATTCGCCTGTTTTCGGGTCGATGCCCTCGCTGCGGGTCGCGCGATAATTGAGTCGCGATAAATCCAGCCAGGCGTCCAACAGCGTCGCTTCAGCTACAGTTTTTTGCAGCTCGGCCAGCCGCGCGGCCAGCAAGTCGTCGCGCGACACCAGCGCATAGCCTGGCAACCAATGCCGGCTCAGTCGACGGAAATCCTTGCGCCGATCCGCCGGATTGTCCGATACCAGCACCAGTTGCGCGCGTTGCGGGCGACGCAGCGCGCCTGGCAGCGCCGGCATCACGCTGCCGCCCGCGATGCGCATGCCGGCAACAAGATCGCCGATGCGCGCAGCCAGTTGCACGCGCTCGGCCTCGCCCAGCAATGCCGAACTCAGTGTGACCTCGAACACCAGCGTAATGTCGAGATGGACGCGGCCCTCTTCGACGATGCCGCCGGTGCTGCCGTCTTGCAGTACCGGATTACGCGTCAGGTGGAACGCGCGCGTGTAGCCGCCACGCGTCACCTGCGGCTCGAAACCATGGCAAATCACGCCGACGCGGAAAAATGCGATGCCGGCGTCCTGCCCCAGACGCCGCGCCAGGGCCGTCATCAAGCCGGTGAACGCCGTGATGGATGGAAAGCCCCAGGTCATCGGACTCGAAATGGCATTTGCGTTTTGCACGCGCAAACGTGGCAACACAAGCAATGCCGGGCTCGATACCAGGTCAGTTGTCATGGCGCCCTTCCCTTTCTTCTTCTTTCAATTGTTCCAGCATCAGCTTGCGCCAGTGCATGAATTCCGGATCACCCATGGCCAGCGGATCGCGCAATTGATGGTTGAGCCAGTTGGCAAAATTTCGGCTCACGTTTTCTAGCGTATCGGTAGGCAGCGGCAAACCGGATTCGGTGCATGACTGAACGACGCCATCGGGGTCCAGCCAGTGCTTTTCCGCGCCACCCAGATGGCACTCTCGAACCTGGCTCCAGCCCGGCTCCAGCGACTGCAACTCGGCCGAAAACTGCCAGAATTCATCGATCAAGTCGTTGACCAGTTCATCGCGTCGTTCCCGGGTGTCAAGGTTGCGCGCCGGATCAGACTTGAAAAATGCCAACAGCGTCCTGACAAGTTTTTTGACTTCCGGGCGCCAGCCATAGCGGTCAAACATCGAATCCGTACCCAGCAGCGGCTTGATGTCGACCGAACGCCAGAGCGGCGGCAGCGAGGCCAGCAGAAAATTGTTGCCGCCTCGTTCGCTGTTGAGCTGGCTAATGTTTTGCGGCTTCGTACCTCCGATTTTTTGAATCGCCAATTGTGGGTATTCGCAAACGGGCCGGTCGCTGAATGCACCTTCCTTTTTGGCCTTGCGCGCAGCATTCGCCCCCTCGCTGAATCGGTCATCCTGGATACGCAGGTAGACGCGATGCGCGAGCGAACTCGCATACAGCGGCGCCAGCAGATGGAAGCTCGCGTCGTCGTGCGGATCAAGTTCATTGTCGATCAGCCAGTAAAACTGTTTGGCAAACGTGTGCGAGGTTAGCCTTGAGCATGGCGATTCAACGATTTCAGAAAAAATTTGCATCCACCTTGATGCTAAATTTTTGTCATTACTAAGTGCCAAGTTCAAATCAGTGTCACGATCACGAACCAGTTCAAGAATTGTTCTTTCTCCATACCTTTGCGTTAAAAAATCATAGATATCCAGTGCAGCGGCATTACCAGTAGCGTCGTTATCAAAATGATCGCCAAGAACGTGACTACCCACCAATTCATAAGGATGAAGACTTCGTGGTGAGGCATACAGATTGGTCGCGAGATTGATTTTAATATCAGGGTAAGTTGCCTTTAGAACATGAGTAACCAGTTGAATCTGCCTTGTACGTTGTGCTGCGCTTTCAAACCAAGTGTTTTTTTCGAACCGATCATGTTCTTTTTTTTGTTCAGCTATAGCTTTTTCATCGTCACCCTTTATTTTTTCAAGCCTGATATCTAATCGTCTCTTCAAAAAATCGGCGATCAGGGTCCGTAACTCGTTGACGCGTTGCGGATCTTGGTTTGGCATTCAACTTCCCTCCTGTGAACCTTAGTTAAAGAATAACTTTCAGTGTGTGAAACGAATCAAGGCTCACGCCATTTGCTGAATCCCAGCGCCGGATGAAAGCGCCAGCCTTTCGGATTATCTGGCAGTGTCACCGTGCCGAAGCGGAGCGCACAATCGACAGGCGTGATGTCCAATTCCTCTGCCAGGTCGTTGATCGCTTCGAGAAAATCGGGCTGCCCCCATGGCGCGATGCCGGTTCCTTGCACTTGAATATCAGGTATGCGCTGGCGTTGCGATTTGTCGATGACGATAGGAATGCTTGCGCCGTATCGGCCATTCGGGTCTTTCATCAATTGCACCAACTCACAATCGTCGCCGTCCTCCGTAAGACGCAGCAGCAAGTCGATCTTCGGGATGCTGTCTTTGCGAAACGGAGTCTGTTTTTGCAGCACGGCGCCGAGCAAGGCATCGGCTGGCGGCAATTGCCACCACGTTGCAGAATTCAAAATTGACGCACTGGATGACGCCGATGGACGCCGCCGACCGCCAGATGGGGCAGGCGCAGCACTTGCCACTTGTCTCAACATGGTCTGGCGCATGCGCGCATGTTCCAGATCGACCAGCTTAATGCGCGGCTGCAGTGGTTCGGCCGGGGCCAGAATGCGCGGCCGGGCATCGATCGCGTCGCGCTGTTCAACACTCAGCAACTGCGTCATTGAATGAGTATCGAGCGGAAAGTCGATGCTTTCAAATCCAGGTCGGCAGAATGCAGGTTCGCCTGGTTTGCGGAAGTGGGCAAGGTTGGTGTCGAACACCAGCAGGTTCGGCGCTGTGCACTCGCCATCGCGGTGGCGCCTGATGCGCCCAGCCAATTGGATCAGAGAACGCATCGACGATGGTTCAACCACAGCCCAGTCATAGTCGTGGTCTCGGCCAACTTCCGTCACCGGCGACCCGAGCACGATGAATACATGCTCAAGTTCAGCGTGCGCATCGAGCCGTTGGCGAACATCGGGCAAACAAAATACCGGTTCGGTCTCGCTGCGATCAAGCCAGCGCCGGCTCAGTGCCTGATCGAGTTGACGTTCGATATTCGAGCGGATCAGCAATGGAAATTGCGAATGGTAGACGCACAAGTGAATGAACACGCCGCTGGGTGCGCCCAGTTTGTATAGCGCCAGCGCCACGTCGACCAGTGGCTCGATGTTGGCCATGCGTACCAGACCAAAACTGACGCGCTTGGCGCTGACCGGGTCGGTGCTGTGGTGGCGCTGATGCAACGTCATTGCCGCGTTGCGCACCAGCATGGCGAAGCGCTCAGCCGCCTGATCGCGATCCAGGCCCGCCAAGTCAAGCGCCAGCAGCGCGCAGCGCCGGCGCACCTGTGCCTTGGCCAGTTTCTCGACCCGCTTGGCGGCAAAAGTGTGATGTGCCATGGCGAAGGTCTGTGCATCGATGCAATCGGCCGAATCGGCATTGAATTCATCGACCCAAGCGCAGCACACATCAGGCATGTGCTCGGCGCGCCCTGGCTGGTCGCCACGATTATGTTGAAAATGCTGGCGGCCGTTGCGATACGCCTCGAACAAGCCTTGCACCAGCGCCGGCGGCAGGGTGGCCGACGACAGCAATACGCGCGCGCCCAGCAAACCAGCCCAGTGCACCAGCCGCGTCAGCGCCGGCAAATCGTCGATGTCGAAGTCATCGGGCTCATCCAGCACCAGATCACCGCTCATCAAGCGCAGCATCGGCGCGATCTGGCGACCGCCACGCTCGCTTTCGGTAGCTGGCGTCAAATGATCGATCGTGCACACTAATATCGGCGCGGCCAGCAAGGAGCGCACTTGCCCATTGTGCATGACACGACGCAGCAGCGGATCGGCATCGTGGTTGCCTTCGAAGCGGACATAGGAATCTTCATCGAGCAAATTCTGACGCGACGCGGAACCGGTAACTTCGGCCAGCCGTTCGTAATGTTCAAACAGCGCGCGGCTGGCTGAACCGCCGACCCGAATCGCCAGCTCATCGTCGCCCAGACCGAGCAAGTTGCGAAACGCGCGACCCGTTTGCAGCGTCAGCGTGCGCAATCCCATCGCAAACGCACAACGCATGCCGCGCTCGGCATCAGCCAGCGCATACATGATGCGTGCATTGGCCAGCGTCTTGCCGCAGCCGGTGGAGGCCATGTTGACGATGAAGGCGCCATGTTGCAACGAGCGTTCGCGCATCGTGGTGGCGATATCAAACGCCTTGTCTTGCCAGCGAAACCGCTCATCGTTTGATCGTTTGCGCAATCCCTTGTGGCGAGCGAGCCGGGGCAATTGCTGGTCGAATCGCGGCAAAGCCAGACTGACTTCGGCGCCGTGCCGTGCCACGCCAAGCAAGTGCTCATCCAACGTCTGGTTGAATTCCCCATGACTGCCCTTGGTATTGGCGTAAAGCCGATAGCCCTCGGGCACCTTGACGCGGCCCGGATCGTTGACGTCTTCCAGGCTGGAATAGTGATGATCAGCCAGCATCAGGCATAGCCGCGACAAGTGCATCACGTACGGATTGGCTAGCCAGTCGCCCTTGCTTGCCTGCGCGCGCAGCGTCAACAGGCGCTGCGCGGTGCGGGCCGCGCGCTTGCGCCATAGCTCCGTGGAGACCGGCAAGCCGTGCGGAAAGTCCCAGTAATGTTTCAGCGTTTTCAGATTCACTTCATCGGTGCGCTCGTTCCAGCGCGGATCGATGCGCTCTAGCATTTGACTTAACAAAACGACCTGGAAAGTCGATCCGAACGGTAATGTGGGCAAGCGATGGTGGGTCAGCACCAGCCAGCCGATGGCCTGGGCCAGCGGCGCCTTCGACAAGGTGGCAAACGGGCGCGACACATTAGGATCGAGTCCATCTTTCTGAAGGCGGCTTAGCCAAGTCGCATCGTCAGCCTTTGTTGGCGCCGCCAGTCGCGCCAGCCAGGTCGCGTCATCGTCGGTGCCGACAAACGCCTCGAACAGTCGCAACGAAACCCATTCATGCCGATACTGATTGCGCTCCTGCAATTTGCCTTCTAGTCGCATCTGGAAAGCGCGGCAAGCCTTGCCCAGATCGTGCAGCAGCGCGGCCAGCGTCGTCAGCAGATGGATATCCTCGCCGGTGTGCCAGTCGTTTTCATCGTGACGGCGCAAAATATTGCGCGTCGTCGTATTGGTCGGCACGCTGCCCTGACTGTTGAAACGACTGGCATCGCCAACCGTCCACATCAATTCGCTGTGATCGAGACCACGTATCCAGTGGCATGCCACAGCCGTGTTCTTGCGCGCACTCTTGCGCAGCAATTGGCGCAGCGTGTCGAGTCCATCCTTGGTGATCGGGGTTTGCCAGGTACGGTCGCCGCGCCGCTCTGCGAACTGGTCGAGGATGCGGCGGGTTTCCGTCAGTGCGCGCTTGTCGCACTGTGAGATCAACAAGATGTTCATGCGACCGGCTTTTCTTCGGCCAACCGGCCAAGTTTCAGCGCGACCGCCTTGAGCGTGTCGATCATGAAGTCGAGCGACTCGCTGCGCGTCAGGCTTTCGATGCAAGCCTGGCGAAATTCCTGTTCAGAGTCGCCCCGCATCGCCGACATGAACGCTTGCGGCAGGATGATGGCATCCTTGACCAGATCGGCGACATCGAACACCAGTCCGCCGCGACGGGTTTTTCCGTGCAAGACTGCCAAGCCGTGCGGCAAGCCGAGTACCCAGGTTGCGCTGGCTGCCAGTCCATAGGCGAGGTAGTTGCCATGATCGAGAAACTGGTTGGCGATATCACCACCACTGCCGCGCTTGCTGCGAATAAAATCGCCGTACTTTGTTGCATTGGCGACTAGTCGATACAATTGCTTCGTCAGACGCGCCTCTTCCGTCAGCAACTCCATTTGATTCGACGCCGTCGCAATACCCAAGCTGGATTGTTTCAACAATGACTCCAGCATCGCCAAATCAACCGGACATGGCTCGTGTCGCCTGCTGCGGCTCCATTGCTGCCGAATGCGCTCGGTCCGAATTTGCTGGAATTCCTTGGCTGCGGCGAGACGCAAGCCATCGTCGAACCAGAAGCGTACCCAATGCTGCAAATATTCTGTGGGACGGTACTCGCTTTGCGGCGAGAACCAGGCCACTTCGATATCGATTTCATTTGCGCTGAACAAGGGAGTGCCACCACCGCCACAGAAACCAACCAACACGCCAGCCTTGGCCAGTTCGCGCATCGCCGCCTGGGTTACCGACGTGCCGGTACCGAGCAATACGGTAGTGGTATTGGCGATCGGTATGTTCCAGTACAGCGAACGCTTGCCTTCATCGGTGACGTACTCGACGCGCCCGCCATTGACCAACACGCGGCAATGTTCAAGGTAATACATGTTGGCCCGTTTCGACAACAGGATCGTTTTAAGCGCAGAGGAAGGTATTGCATCCATTTTCAAGCCTTGGCGATATCGCCTCATCACGACAAATACGGATGGTTGTAAAAAAATCGCTTAAATTACGGCGATATATTATTTATTTGGCATTTCATTATGACGCAAAAATGAAATATTAGTTGCATTTTTGCCACATTTTTATTTGAAACTACAGATCAACTCACTCTTTTTTCTTGATTGGCAATACCGCTATCGGCCCTGCCGCCGGTGGTATATTTGCGTTGGTGCGCCATTGCACACGGGTATTCTTTTCCATGGGTTAAAAATGAAATTACTGTCATCAACGGGGGCGGCGCTGTTGTTGTGCTGCGCATCGGCCAGCGCCAGTGAAATCGATGCGCCGAATCTGCCGTTGTGGGAAGTGGGTGTCGCCGGCGCGAGCGCGTCCACCCCGGCCTATCCAGCATCTGGGCAACGCTCGACGCGGGCCTTGGTGTTGCCCTATCTTTTGTACCGGGGCGAGGTGCTGCGCGCGGATCAGTCCGGCATCGGGGCGCGCTTGCTGCGTACCGATATGGTCGAGTTCGACGTCGGGTTTGGGCTGTCGCTGCCGGCGCGCTCGGACGATGTGCCGGCGCGGCGCGGCATGCCCGATCTGGGTTCGTTGATCGAATTTGGCCCGCGCCTGAAAATCAATCTGGCCCGCCCGACTGCGGATAGCCTGGTGCGGCTGGAGGTGCCGCTGCGCGCAGTGATCGAAGTGCAAGGCGGGCTGCGCCAGCGAGGCTGGGCTTTCGAGCCGCGACTGGTCTTTGAGAGCCGCGATGCGCTCGGCAAGTGGAACATGGGCGCCAATCTGGGGCTGGTGCTGGCCGATGCGAAGCTCCACGATTATTTTTACAGCGTCGAGGCGCCGTTGGCCACGGTTGATCGGCCTGCGTACCAGGCCAGGTCGGGAATGATGGCGCTGCGCGCGGGCGTGAATGCAGGACGCAAGCTGGGCGACGATTGGCGCATCCTCAGCTTTGTTCGATACGACAATTACGCCGCGTCAGCCAACCGCGACAGTCCGCTGTTCCAGCAAAACAGCGGGCTGTCGGTCGGCGTCGGTTTTGCTTGGACCGTGGGCAGGTCACAGGCGCGCGCGCGCAATTGAGGCTGACCTATTGCATTTAAAAGGCTGAAAAATACGTCAAGCAGGCATGCTCGGGCGATTGCGATTCAAGCAAAACAGCGGCGTTTCGGCGGGAATCGGATTTGCCTGGACCCTGTACCGTTCCCAGGCCCGCCCCAGGCAATGATGCGCAGGAGCGGCTGCGCCATGACGCTGCTCAACAACGTTATAATGCGACACATCAATGTGGCCGCCTGAGCGCCACTTTTCCGCTGTTCCACCTGCCCCCGGTCCGCCACGTCAATGACCCCGGCATGAAGGCCGGAGCTTGTAAGGCGGAAGTCCGACAAGCTCGCATTGACCCGAGACAGGCCTAGTTGGCGCAAGCCGATTGGCACTACGTTGCAAGTAGGTACAAGACCGACTCCGGGATGCTTCATCCAGTCCCGGAACGAGCGCGGAAGCGCTCACTCGAAGTTGCGGTAGCAGACAAGCTACAGGGTATGCACGAAACGGACCGCAACGAGGCAGCAAGTCACCGCTGTCTAAGCCGGCTTGCAACATTCTCAAGGATAGCGAGATCGCCAACGCACCGGCGCTCTCCGACACAAGGCGCGTAAGCGCAACTGGTCACGGGGTTTCTGTGGCGTGCAACAAAAAGGAATCGACGTGGCAGTATTCGTTCTGGACAAGCAAAAACGGCCATTGATGCCGTGCACCCCGAAGCGGGCGCGCAAGCTGCTCGTGGCTGGCCGTGCGCGGGTTCATCTGCGGTTTCCGTTCTGCATCCGGCTCGTCGACCGAACGATGGCCCAGTGCGCACTGCAACCCCTGGTGCTCAAGATTGACCCGGGCAGCGTTACTTCCGGCATCGCGGTATGCCGCAGCGAAGACGTCGTTGACCAAGGTGGCGTCGTGGAGCCGGTCATGCATATTCAATTCTTGATGGAGTTGGTGCATCGTGGCAGGGCAATTCAAGCGACACTCCATGCCCGCTCGGCGATGCGCCGCGGTCGGCGCAGCAGAAACCTGCGCTATCGGGCGCCACGCTTCAATAATCGAACGAAACCGGCCGGTTGGTTGCCGCCGTCCTTGCGTCACCGCATACACACAGTGATGTCGCAGGTTGCCCGTCTGCGCCGCCTGGCGCCCATCACGTGCATGGCGCAAGAGTTGGTGCGCTTTGACATGCAATTGATGCAGAGTGCCAGTATCGCTGGTGTCGAATATCAGCAAGGCACGCTGGCGGGCTACGAAGTGCGCGAGTACCTGCTGGAGAAGTTCAACCGTAGCTGCGCCTACTGCGACGCGACCGGCGTGCCGCTGCAGATGGAACACATTCAGGCCAAGGCCAAGGGTGGCTCGAACCGGGTCAGCAACCTGACGCTGGCCTGCGGCCCCTGCAACACCAAAAAGGCAGCGCGCGACATCAAGGAGTTCTTGGCAAAAGACCCGGTGCGACTCGCGCGCATCGAAAAGCAAGCCAAGATTCCCTTGCGCGATGCGGCCGCCGTCAACGCCACGCGTTGGGCCTTGCTCGATGCACTGAAGAACACCGGACTGCGCGTGGCAACTGGCACTGGCGGACAGACGAAGTGGAACCGTTCGCGGTTGGGCGTCATCAAGACGCATGCGCTGGATGCCGCTTGCGTCGGCGTGGTGCATGACGTGCGTGGCGCGAACATTCCGACATTGCGCGTCAAATGTACCGGGCGCGGTTCCAGGTGCAAGACGACGCTAAACAAATATGGTTTCCCGCGCGGCTACCTGACGCGCACGAAAACGGCGTTTGGTTTCCGCACTGGCGACGTGGTGGAGGCGAACGTGCCCTCTGGAAAGTACCTGGGAGCCCACGCGGGTCGCGTAGCAATTCGGATGACCGGCAGTTTCAATATTCAACCCGGTATCGAAGGCGTGTCACGCGTCCAAGGTATTTCGTACAAACATTGCCGAATCGTTCAGCGTGCCGACGGGTATGGCTACGCATGGCAAAAAACACAAATACAACCGCTAAAGGCGCCTGCAATGACTGACAAAAACCCAAAAGTTGCGACCGCGTCGCGGTCGGCTCCTGTCCTCCCCGCCCTAAAGGACGGAGCATCTCGGAGCAAAATCTGGTGAATCCACTTCTAGACAAACTGCAACCCTATCCCTTCGAAAAGCTGCGCCAGTTGTTCGCCAGCGTGCCAGTCAATGCCGAGCATCGCGCGATCAGCCTGGGGATGGGCGAGCCGAAACATCCGACGCCGCGCTTCATCCAGCAGGCGTTGATCGACCATGTCGACGGCCTGGCCAGTTATCCGACGACGATCGGCTCGCCAGAGTTGCGCGGCGCGATTGCCGGCTGGCTGCAGCGCCGTTATGACTTGCCGGCGCTCGATGTGGCAAGCCAGGTGCTGCCGGTCAACGGTTCGCGCGAGGCGCTGTTCGCGCTGGCGCAAACCGTGATCGACCCGCAAGCGGAC